>CAYHXK010000046.1:0-6903 GCA_964360125.1 uncultured Sterolibacterium sp. | reverse complement strand
GGCGGGGCCCCCGGAGAGTTGGGGGGCGGGGCCCCCGGAGAGTTGGGGGGCGACGGGGGACGCTACTACGCGCAGGGAAAGCTGCCGCCGGGGACGAAGGGCGACGGCCACTACTGGCGTATCGCCAAGGCGGCCTCGGGCAATCTCAATTTCACCGGCGGCGGCGAGGTGGTGGGCAAGGTGCCGGAAGGGCTGCCCTCCATGGGCATACCGAAGATGTCCTGGGATATGCTGGGCAGCCTGATTTCTGCAGCCTTTGTCATTTCGCTGGTCGGCTTTATGGAGGCGATCTCGATCGCCAAGGCGATGGCCGCCAAGACCAAGCAGAAAATCGATCCCAACCAGGAACTGATCGGCCAGGGACTGGCCAACCTCGTCGGCGCGGCCAGCCAGGCCTTCCCTGTATCCGGTTCCTTCTCGCGTTCGGCGGTGAATCTCAACGCCGGCGCGATGACCGGCGTATCATCGGTGTTCACCGGACTGTTCGTGCTGCTGGCCCTGCTGTTCCTGACGCCGCTGCTCTACCATTTGCCCCAGGCGGTGCTGGCGGCGGTGATCATCATGGCAGTGATCGGCTTGATCAATTTCCAGGCCATCAAGCACGCCTGGCTTGCCAACAAGCACGACGGCATCGCCTCCATCGTCACCTTCGTCGCCACCCTGGTATTTGCGCCGCACCTGGACTCCGGCATTCTGATCGGGGCGGGTTTGGCCATCATGCTGTATCTGCTGCGTACCATGCAGCCGCGCGTCGCCATTCTCGGGCGACATCCCGACGGAACCCTGCGCGACGCAACTGTGTACGGTTTGCCGGCTTCGGAGATCGTCACCGCGGTGCGCTTCGACGGACGGCTGTATTTCGCCAACGTTTCTTTCTTCGAGGATGCGATCCTCGATGCAGTCGCCGCGAATCCACGCGCGCGCCATCTGCTGGTGGTCGGCAACGGCATCAATGAAATCGATGCCTCGGGGGAAGAGGTGACGCGCCATGTCGTCCAGCGACTGCGCGAGAACGGCGTCACCGTTGCCTTCTCCGGCCTGAAGAAACAGGTGACCGATGTCATGCGCGCCACCGGTCTGCTCGAATGTATCGGCGCGCAGAATCTTTTTGCCACTGCCGACCAGGCGCTGGAAGCGATCCATGCCGCCGCTGCGGAGCACGGCCTGGACGAGGCAACCAGCCCATTGCGGCCGCTGCCTGTCAGACGCTTCGGCTGATACATGCCGGGCTGATTTTCATCAGACTTTGAAGCGGGTCACCGATGCCCTGAGTGTGCCGGACAGATCGTTGAGTTGGACCGCCGTATCGCTGTTCGATGCAGCGGCGGCGCTGTTCTCTTCGGCCATCTGGGCGATTTTCTCGATGTTTGCCGCAACCTGTTGAACTGCGGCGTCCTGTTCGCGTATCGCATCGATGATGCTTTGAACATTGCTCGCCGCCTCGCGCGAATCGTCGCCGATACGGTGCAGCGCGGCCTCGGTTCTGCCGACCAACTCCAGGCTTTGCGTAACCTGGGTATTGGCCTGATGCATCCCCGCGACGGTTTCGCCGATATGCTTCTGGACATCGCCGATGAGCGCGGCGATTTCCGAGGTTGCTTTTGAGGTGCGCTCGGCCAGCTTGCGCACTTCGTCCGCCACCACTGCGAAGCCTCTGCCCTGCTCGCCGGCGCGCGCCGCTTCGATCGCGGCGTTCAATGCCAGCAGATTGGTTTGATCGGCGACCTCCCTGATCACCTGGATGATGCCGCCGATCTGCTTCGACCTCTCATCGAGCCGTCCCACGTTGACATCGGACTCGCGGATCAACGCGGCAATGCCATTCACATTGCTTACCGTCTCGCTCATGACAGTGAGCGCCGCTTCGGTTCCGGCACGCGCCTGCTCGACGATTTCCCCCGCGCTGCGGGCATTCGCAGTGGTTTCGCCGATGCTCACGGAGACTTCCTCGACGGCCGCGGCGACCGTCGAGGCGGCATCCGACTGCGCTTGCGAGCTCTTGTTAACCTGGTTGCTGGAAATCGACAGCGCGCCGGATGCGTCCGCAATGCCTTGACTGGAGCGAGTGGCTTCGGAAATGATGGCGCGGAATTTTTCCATCAGGCGGTTGATCGCCTGTCCGGCGCGCGCCGTTTCTTGCGTGCCTTCCACGGGCACGGCGCGGGTGAAATCGTCATGCGCAATCGCATATTCGGCCGCGTCCACGACGGCCTTCAAGGACCGGTTCAGGTCGCGCGCCACCCATGCCGACACTGCCACGGCAAATGCCACCGCCAGCAGCGCCAGCGCCAGCGCCGCCAGCAGGAGCGTGCGGCTGTCGGTCAGCAGCGTTGCGGCGTCGGAATTGATATTCTTCGCAACCAGCTGCTCGACTTCGTAGAGGCCGTTGATCCGGTCGGTGCTGCGCTTGAACCACACCGCCGAATCCACCTCGAACCCGCCCTGCGCGGCGCGCTCGGCCATGATGCCGCGCATGCGCTGCACCTCCTGCGCCGCCTCGCCGCCCAGCACCGTTCTCAGCGCCGTCTTTTCCTGTTCGGTGGCGGAGTTGAGGAATAATTCCAGGTAGGCTTCCTGTTGGTGGATTTTCGCCAGAATGGCCAGCAATTGAGCGGGCTCGACTTTGTTGGCGACAAACACCGGCATCGACAATGCCCGTTCCTGCCCGGCATTTTCCTTGGCATTCAAAAACACCAGATAATTCATCATATCCTTCTCGATGGCCGCGTCGCTGTTGTATTTGGTGCTGGTGTTAATAACAACGAGAAGCTTCGCGATGGTGGCGCTGAAAAAAGCCGACGATTCCCCCGCCGGAATGGAAAACCGGTCGGCCTTTGCGCGCAATTCGGCAAGGCCGGCAAGCTTGGCCTCGGCGTCATCGACGGCGGCTTTCAATTTCGGCATTGCGCCGGCGCCGATGCCCGCGAGCAGATGCTTGTATGCCGACAGCTTTTCGTCGGTCTTGGCGCGAATGCCGGGCAAGGTATCCGCGAATTTCTGGCCCTTCGACTGGATCAAGCCGGCGCTGGCGCCGCGCTCGATCTGCAGCGGGTGGATCAGGTCGCCGGTGGCCACCGCGATCTCCATGATGCTCTTGGCTTGGATCGCACTCTGGTAACGGCCGTAGCTCTCCCAGATCAGCTCGCCGGAAAACAAAATCAGCGCCAACACGGGTATGGCCGTCAACAAGACGAGGCGTTGCATGATCGTCGAACGCTGCATTTTTCTCTCCAGTGTCATAGCGGATTCAACTGCGCAGTGTAACAGCCAAGGATGGCTTGATGGGGCGCAGCCTCTTCCAATATGAATTGAATCAACCCTGTGCCTTTATGCCCCAGAGGGTATTTGTGCCCCCGAGAGTATCTGCGACTCCGTGGCGAAAAGATTTTTCTGAGGTCGATTAAGCTGGATGGGGCATGCCGGCGCATTCACGGAAGACGCGCGCCTTGCAGGTTGCGCACATCATCGGATCGAGCCCCGGCACCAGCGCGGAGAGGGCCAGGGTAGTGCTGGGGAAGTTCACGATGGCGCCGAGGCGGTCGGAGAATGCGGCCTTGCCGAGCATCTTCAGGGGCGTTTCGCGCAGGCCGAAGAAATACATGCCGCCGCCCTCCTTGCGGCGCCGCTCGGCTTCGTGGGCGAGCAATTCGGCGCCCGCGACGTCGACGAAGTTCATGCTTTTCCCCGCCAGCAGCAGGCGTTTCTGGCCGGGTCGGCGCTCGGCGATTTCGTGGAGATACTCGCCGATGTGGTTGACCGCGCCGAAGTAAATCGAGCCTTCGATGCGGATGATTTTCAACTGCGGACATTCCGCCTGTCCTGGCTGGCGCTCGGTCATATTGTTGAGCGGGTCGTTGGGTTGGGGCAACAGCGAGCGTATCGTCGGGCGAGAAGTTCGGTTCAGGTAGAGCAGCAACGACAGCATGATGCCGACCAGGATGGCGAATTCCAGGTGCATCACCAGGGTGGCGACGAAGGTCACGCCGAGCACCGCGGCTTCGGCGCGGCTGGCGCGGGCGATGGCGGCGATATGGTGGAAATCGATCAGGCCCCACGCCACCATGAACAGGATGCCGGCCATCGCCGCATTCGGCAGGTAGGCGGCGAGCGGCGCCACCGCCAATACGATCAGGATCAGCACCGGCGCCGAGAACACCGCCGCCATGGGGGTTTTGGCGCCGGCCTCGTAATTCACGCCGGAGCGGTTGAACGAGCCGGAGGATGGATAGGCCGAGAAGAAGCTGCCGATGATGTTGGACATGCCCTGGCCGATGAATTCCTGGTTGCCGTCGATGCGCTGGCCGGATTTGGTGGCGATCGAGCGGGCGATCGATACCGCCTCGGTCAGCCCCAGCACGGTGACGGCGAGGGCGGCGCTGATCAAATGCCGCAGCGTCTCCAGCTTGAATTCGGGATGGGACAGGGCGGGCAGCGCGCCAGGCAATGCCCCGATGGTCTTGATGCCGGTGCTTGCGGCGCCCAGCCACAGGTTGAGGGCGTAAGCGCAAAAGCTGCCGGCGAGCATGGCGACGATCATGTAGGGGAATTTCGGCCAGAACTTTCTGGTGATAGTGCCGGACGCCAGCGTCACACCGCCGACCACCACCACCCACGGCTGGATATGCTCGGCCAACAGGGCAAACTGGTGCAGCGTTTCGAAGAAGGAGACGCCGCGGGGGATCGCCAGGCCGAAGAAGTTCTTGATCTGGCTGGCCATGATCAGCACCGCCGCGCCGGCGGTGAAGCCGATCACCACGGTATGCGAAATGAAGTTGACCAGCGTGCCGAGATTCACCATGCCCATGATCAACTGCATCGCGCCGACCATGAAGGCCAGCGTCAGGACGAGGCTGATGTAGTGCGGGCTGCCGGGTTCGGCGAGGTTGCTCATGGTCGCGAATATCACCAGCGAGATGGCATTGGTCGGTCCCGACACCAGATGGTGGCTGGAGCCCCACAGGGCGGCAATCACCGCCGGCACCATCGCCGCATACAGACCGTATTGCGGGGGCATGCCGGCCAGGGTGGCGAAGGCGACGCCCTGCGGCAGGACGATGAGGGCGCCGATCACTCCGGCGATCAGGTCGGCCCTGAGCGTGCCGGCGTCGAGCTTCGGCCACCAGCGCAGGAAAGGGAAAAGTCGGAGTAGAGTGGCGTTGTTTGTTGCGGATTGGCTCATGGAAAATGCGGTCAAATCAAAGAAGTAATATTAGCAAAGGTTTAACCTTGAGCTGCTCAGGGTTGTCGATGTTGTCATGAATAGGGCTTATTGCAGCCTCAGTAAATGAAATGCCGTTTATTGTCATGGCCGCTAAGCTTACGCGTCCAGGCGGAGGAATATACGTGGGCCAGTATCTGACTCTGTCGCGTGCGGCCCGGCTGGTGGGTGTAACGCGTGGGGTGCTGCAAAAGAAGATACGCGAAGGCGATCTCCCGTCGTATGACGGGATGGTGTCCACCAACGATCTGATACGAGTCTATCCCGATTTCGATCTGGCGGACAGCGGCGCCTTCGAGCGTGTATCCAGAATCAAGGAGGAGTCTTTCGGCCGGCGCGTACAAGAGCGCATGCTGCCAAGTTCCGAGGTGCTGGCTCAGCGTCTGTTCGTGCAAGGGCAGGAGCTGGCCGATTTGCGCCGGCACCTGAGGCGCTACCATGATCTGGTGGTGGGCTTGCAGCAGCACCTGGGCGATCTGGCAAGCGGCGCTGCCGCTTATCAGCCGCTATTGAAGCGGATCGAGAGCTTCGTGGAACAAGGACTGGCCGAGGTGCTTGGCAGTAGCGATCCGCAGGATAATCTGGCTGTGATGAATGATGTTATGAATATTATGTCTGCACATGTCTCCGTGCGCCCCAGCGGACGCGAGTTTTTCGTCGATGGTCACGATACCCTGCTGCAGGCTGGCATGCGCGCCGGACTGATGCTGAACTACGGCTGCGGCAACGGCAATTGCGGCTTGTGCAAGGCGCGCGTGGTGTCGGGCGAAGTGCGCCAGGTGATGCACTGCGACTACGTGTTGTCGGAAGCGGAGAAACAACAGGGTTACACGCTGCTCTGCTCCCACACGGCGGTCAGCGATGTGGTGCTGGAGGCGCTCGAAGCCAGCGGCCCGGCCGACATCGCCGAACAGCGGATCGTGGCGAAGGTCAGGAGTGTCACGCCGATCTCCGCCCAGGCCACTGAAACCCTCCTGCTGCATCTCCAGACCCCGCGCAGCAACCGGCTGCGCTTCCTGGCCGGTCAGAGTGTCACGCTGGGCCTGGCCGGCGGGCGGGAGGATTTCAGCGCTACTTATTCGGTGGCGAGCTGCCCCTGCGACGACCGCAATCTGCTGTTTCACATTCATCGGGATGAGCGCGATAGTTTCGCGGAACGCCTGTTTGCCGGCGCGGTGAACAGCGGCGAGGCGATCTCGCTGTGGGGGCCGTGGGGCGACTTCGTGCTGCGCCTGACGATAGGAGCGGACGCCAGCCGACCGCTGCTGTTTCTTGCCTGCGACGGGGGCTTTGCGCCGGTCAAAAGCCTGATCGAGCACGCCATGGCGATTGAAGCCGCCGAATCGATCTCGCTCTACTGGATGGCGACGCGGCCCGCCGGACATTATCTCGCCAACCAGTGCCGTGCCTGGGCCGAGGCGCTCGACGAGTTCCGCTATGTGCCGCTGCTGGCCGAGGACGCAGCGGTGGCCGGGCGAAACATGGTGAGCGCCGTCTGCGCCGATTGTTGCGCACCGGGTAACGCAAGCAACACAGGCAATCTTGCCGCCCACGACGTGTACCTCGCCGGGCCGGCAGCCTTCGTCGCCGCCGCCACGGCCGAGCTCACGGCGGCAGGGATGCCGCTCGCACAAATCTACACAACGGTGGTCTGATGCGTCCTGCCCAGCTTGCTGAAATCCTCG
>CAYHXK010000045.1:0-12095 GCA_964360125.1 uncultured Sterolibacterium sp. | reverse complement strand
TTCCGGCGCCAGGCGGCCGACATACAGCACCACCAGGGTGTCCGCTGACGTATCTTTAATGCCCCAGGCGGCGCGCAGTTCCTGCGAGCGGCGGCTGGGATTGAATTGCCCGGTATCCACGCCGCGCGAAACCACGGCGAGGTTTTCATAGCCGGCACTGCCCAACTCCTGGGCCAGGGTCCGTGTCGGCACCAGGGTGGCTTGGGTGCGGTTGTGAAACTTGCGCAGATAACTGGCAATGGGCGCTTTCAGCCAACCGAAACCGTAATGGCGGCTGTAACTGTGGAAGTTGGTGTGGAAGTCCGAGGTCACGGGCAGCCGCAATTTTCTCGCGGCGCCGATGGCCGACCAGCCGAGCGGTCCTTCGGTGACGACATGCACCAGGTCCGGTCGCTTGTGCTGCCACAGCCTGGCCAGGCGCGCTTTGGCCGGCAGGCCGAACTTGAGGCCGTCGTATTTCGGGATTGGCACGCCGGTCGCGAACACTTCCTCGAAAGCGCGTTGCTCGGCAGGCACGTCCAACGCATGCTGGCGTGGTCGCACCAACTGGATGGCGTGGCCGCGCCGCAATAATCCGTCGACCATGCGGCCGAGGGTCATGGCGACGCCGTTGATTTCCGGCGGGTAGGTCTCGGTGACCAGCGCGATACGCAGTTGCAGCCGGTTCGGTGCGAGGGGCTGGACGACAAAATCGGCGGGGTTGTATGGGACACTCATGGGCGCAATCTTGCCGCCCATCCGCTAAGCTTTGATGACGCCTATATGGCAGTTTGGTGAAACGGCTTGCGGCCGACGAAGAGGTAGTACGGCACGGTTAAGCCCGGCAGGTAAGGCAAGGATGCGCGCCTTTCCGCGAAATGGTGGTCCGGCAGATGTCGTCGTAGCGCGCTGGCATGATCCAGCGACAGGCGCACGCCATCGTGGCCGAACCAGGTTTTCCAAAAACGCCGGGCGAAACCGCTCTGGTGCTGGCTGACGGTGAAATCGACGACACCCAGCATGCCGCCGGGTTTGAGCATCGCCAGCGCGTTGGCGATGGCGCTTTGCCAGTCTGGAATCATGGTGAGCGAATAGGAGAAAATCACCGCATCCACTGCTTGATCCGGCCGGAAGCACAGCGCATCCGCCTCGATCACCCGGACATTGGGCCTTGCGCGGGTGCGCTGACGGGCGATTTCGAGCAGCGCGGGGCACAGATCGACCAGCGTGACTCGCTCGAAGCGAGCCAGGCTGGCGCCGAAGAATTCGATATTGCGGCCTGTGCCGGCGCCCAGCTCGACCAGTGTCGCGCCAGCCGGGGCCGGCAAGCCCGCCATCACGCGTTCGGCAAGTTCCCGGCGTCCGTGCAACAAGCGTTCGCGAAAGTCATCGTAATCTTGCGCCTGCGGCGCGTAGAACGCCTGCAGGCGTTGCGCGTGGCTGCCGTGGCGCTGCTGGCCGCGCAGCATGTGGAATAGCGTTGCGAGCTTAGCCGCCGCCATGGGATAGGCTCTTAGCGCGCCGGCACATCGGCGATATGGAAACCGGCATAGGTGTGTACGCGATCCTGACGGGACAACTGGTTCGCCAGGGAATCCTGGAAGATCAGCGCCTGGCGCAGGCGCTGGCGGCCCGCAGCAAGGTCGACATCGATCCAGTCGAGATAGGCTGGCCGAGCATGGGCACTGCGAAAAATGATCCTTGCTCCGGGAGCCGCGCGCTGCAGCAAGGCCGCCCACTCCTCAAGCAAGGCCTGCGGGTGGTAGGCCCCCATCCAGTCCATGTGGTCGAGCAGAACGAACTTGGAGATCGGTTCATCGCCGCTACGCAGAAAATCGGTGACTGTGTCCGTGTGTGGCACGATGCACTCCAGCAAGCCCTGTTTGAGCGCCTGGAAACCGGCCGGCTTGAGGTATTCCGGACAACACTCGACGCTGTATCTGCCCAGCACATAAACTCGCCAGAAATAATTTTTCCATACCGGCAGTTGCCGAAACACATACTCGATCGATTCCCGGATGAAACCGGCTACGCCGTCCGCATGCTGCGCCTGCACCTCTTTGCGCTGCGGATGAGGAACCCCGAGCAGGCTCATGGTGATCTGGCGCGAGAGCGCCCAGTTCATGCCCCGGCTCCACATCAGTGGCTGTATCCTTTCGTCGTAGAGCGTGCGCTGCTCTTCCAGGCTGCGGGCTTCGAACAGGGCCTCGATCGGGTTTGCCAAGCGCGGCCGCAGCTTGAGGTAGGCACGGAATCCTCTGGCGACAATGCCGGCAAGCCCGTGGTAATAAAAACTGCCGGCCCGGCTGGCAAACCAGTTTTGGTTTCGGTCCCAGTAAGCGCGGGCGAAACCGTCTAGCGATGAACGTAGTGCGTCGTGGTATAGCTCACGAAAGCGGGGATGATAGCCATGGCCGAAGACCTGGAAGAAGTCGCCATGATCGAGCCGGCGAATGCCGGCCAGCTTGAGTTCCAGCAGCGCGGTCTGGCGCGGATTGGCGTCAACCGCATGTATCCGTTTGACGCCGGCCAGGGCGTAATCCAGGACATTGCAGCCGGCGCTGGTGATCGCCAGCAGCGTGTCGTCGGGTCGGAGATCGAGCGCCAGGCGGTCGACCGCGGGGTCTTCCCAGCAGGTGTTATAGACGAGGGAGCGCGAATAGATCGCATTGAATATATGCTGGTCTATGTGGTCGGCAAGAGAGGGGAATCGTTTCACGGCCGCTTGTTCCAGGGACGATGGTTGTCCTCCGGAGAATAGAGGTTCCATGTGACGCCCCGGTTAAATTCCATGGATTTCAGGGAAGAAGTCGATCCAGGTTAATCGACGAGCGCACGCCTATGTGGTGGAAATTCTTCTCGAGCCACGCCCCCGCTTGGTTTTTTCCCTCCTCGCGCAACGCCCGGATCAACGAGAATTCCCTGCGGGCTTTGCTGAGCGAACTCAATTGGCCCATGAACTCCGGCGAGTCAATCGAATGCAGGTGGAGACGGCGCAGCTTGCGCTCGTAGCGGCCAAGCGAAAACCAGCCACGCGCGGCTTCCTGTTTTGCCAGGGTGATCGCCTGGAGTTCGGTGGACAAGGTGGCGCTAAAACCGATCTCAGACAGCCGTTCCGAAATATCGTCCGCTGTTCTGGGGGTGTCCGGCGTTGGAGAAGGGTGCAACAGCACCAGAACGACATCGCTGGAAGAGCATTGATGCAGCAGAGGCAAGACCGGGGGGTTCGCGGTGAGGCCCCCGTCCCAATAGGCTTCCCCGTCGATCTCGATACTATGGTGGAGAGTCGGCAAGCAGGCGGATGCAAGCAATGCGTCCAGTGTCAGCTCCCTGGTGCGGAAAAGCCTGAGCGTGCCCGTGCTGACCCGGGTGGCGGCGATGAATAGCGCCATCCTGCAGTCGCTCCGCAGCCGCTCAAAATCGAGCTGGCTCACCAGGATATCCCGCAGGGGATTCACATCGAAAGGATTGAGTTGATAAGGCGAGAAAAACCGCGTCAAAAAAAGCAAGGCCTTAAGCGCCGGCGCGGTGCTCGCCTGCAATCCTTCCCCGACCAGGGGCGATGTGTCCTCCGCCATGCTGTGGAACGGCGCCTTAAATGCGACCGCCTCCCAAAAGTCCTGCAATGCCTGGCGCGCGCCTTCCCGGCCGCCGATGGTGAATCCGTGAGCGCATACCACCGCGTTCATCGCCCCGGCACTGGCGCCGCTGATCCCTTCAATTCCGATACGGCCGTCTTCCAGCAGACGATCTAGCACGCCCCAGGTGAAAGCCCCATGAGAGCCGCCGCCTTGCAAGCCCAGAGTCACGATTTTTTTTTGCATGGTCTCTGGCCTACCTGGAAAAAAATCAAGCGCGGTTTTTCGAGCGCACGGATTTATGGGTAGCAGCAGCGGTTTCCGGGTTGACACGCATTTCGGTTTGCCCCCTGACGCGCTCAACCGACATGTTCACTTCCGCGGCGACTTCATCGCCGTCTCTTTGGGCGCCTCGGCCACGGCTGCCGCTGTTGTGCCGGCAGTATCCGCTCCAGGCAGGAAATTTGCGTAGTTTTTATCCAGAGCAGATTTCGCCAGCCGGCTAGTCGACAGCATCTGTGCCTCGACGACCTCTAAAAACCTCTCGCGGGTCAGGCGGGAGAGCTGCAGGTAACCGGCGATGAATGCGGGGCCATGCTTTTCAGCCACTTCATGCCAGAGGGGGCTGGATTGATCCGCTCCTTCATTTTCCTCCTGCCTGGAGCGTTTTCCAATGATGGCCAGGGTTGCCTTGCCGGTCGAAGCGTAGAGACCGAGCAGTTTCTCAAGGGATTCGATCATGATATTCGAAGCCAGGTGGGCGTTCGCCAGGGCTTCGTTCCTTGCTGCAATGGCATGGTCCGACGAAAAGTTCATGATGGCCTCCTTTGATGAAAGGCTGAATTGATACCATCCTATTGTGACAAGCGAATGAATTCGCCTGCCGCCGGAAAAGCGGCGGAACGAAAAAATCCGCCCGCAGGCGGATCAAGCCAGTCGTCATGTAGGGCAGGGGCGCCAATGCTGTGCTTGTTTTGGCGGGCAAGTTAAGGAAATCGCCGACTGACGACGATAGTCTGCATGGGGATTGTTAAGCGGTTATTACATAAGCATCAAGATCGCTGGCCCGCTGAGTGTCCCCGGTCCCTGGTGCAGGCCCATGTCATTGGCCGATGGAATGCGGCCTCTTTGCCGCAAGGCGATTCTGCGTCGCACCACCGCGGAAAAACTACCCAAGTCCAGGCCGATTGTCCGAGCCTCGCGGTGAAAGCTTGCCAAGTCGGCAAGCGCTGAATCGGTATTCACGGCAATCCGTTCAAGCTCCGTTTCGTGACCATACCAACTCGTCATCGAGAGGTACTTCGCCACGATGGCGTGAACGTTCCGATCGGCGGAATTCCGATCCACCCATGCTGCTGCCTCGAATTGGTTGAACTGGTCCGCGCAAAATTGCGTCAGGGAATTGAAATCGAGTTCGTTCATGGAAGTCTCCTGAATAATTGTTAGACATAGACCACGACGATCAATGTCGATACTAGACGGGACAGCGGCGCATGGAATGCCTCGGCCAAAATAATCGGCGCTGCGCATTCTGAAGTGGCATGCGTCCCCGGCAAAAAAACTTGAGAATGCCGGGGACCGTCTGTGGGGTATCAAGCATGCCTGCACAACGTTACAGAAATATCACAGGCAAGCGCATCATGAAAAAATATATCGGAAATATCCAACCTCCCCAGCACCAGCGAGGGACGATGAGCAAGTCTCGGAAATCTGTTCGGCAATCGGAGAACAGGACCGCGGGTATTGGGATGGCGACGGTGACGGCTGCTGCCAGACGGATGAAACGGCGGGTAGTGCTATGCGCTTAACACCAGCGCCCACACGGTTGCCACATTGAACAAGGCGATCAGTACGGCTGCACTGCCGATGTCCTTGGCGCGCTTGGAGAGGCGGTGCTGGTCGAGCGAGATGCGGTCGATGGCGGCCTCAATGGCGGAATTGAACAGCTCGACGACGATCACCAGCAGCACGCTGGCGATCATGATCGCCTTGCCCAGTCCGCCGGCGGGCGAAAGCAAGGCCAGGGGAATCAGGATTGCCGCCAGCCATACTTCCTGACGGAAGGCGTCCTCATGCCGGTAGGCGGCGCGCAGCCCGGCCAATGAATACCTGAAAGCATTCCAGATGCGTACCAGGCCGGTCTTGCCCTTGAACGGGCTTTCGGCATCGCTGGCGTGCGGCTGTACGATCGGCGTGGAACCGCTCTTTTTGTTGGGACGGTAACTCATGCCTTCTGCGCAAAGCTGCTGCCCAGTGTGCGGTAGAGTGCCGCGAGCTGGCGGGCGCGCTCGGGCGCCGCCCATTCGCCGGCAAATTTTCGCCCCTCGACAGAAAGGGACGCCAGACGCGGCAGGTCGGTGACCAGCTCGGCCATCAAGGCGCCGAAATCGGCTGCCTTATCCGGTGCGCAGACGGCGCCGAGTTGCGGGCCGAGAATTTCGGCGGCGCCCATGGCCGGGATGCCCATCGTCGGCAATCCCATCGCCATCGCTTCGAGCAGCACCAGTCCTTGAGTTTCGGTTTTCGAAGGGAAGGCGAACAGATCCGCGGCAGCATAGCAGTCGGGCAATTCCCGCGTTCGATCGAGATAACCGACGAAAAGTACTCTTTCTGCAATACCCAGGGCGGTGGCCTGACGCTTCAAGCCCGCCAGCGCCGGGCCCTCGCCGGCGATCACCAGGCGCAGTGCCGGGTTGCGATCCAGGGCGTGTCGGGTGGCATCGATCAGGAAGGCAAGATTTTTCTCCAGGGCGACGCGCCCGACATACAAGGCCACCGGATCGTCGTCGGCGATGCCGTGGCGTTGGCGGAAGCCCCGACGATTGCCCCTGGCGAATTTTTCCAGCGGGATGCCCGTGGGCAGCACATGCAGCGGGGTGGTCACGCCATAGACCTGCAGGGCATTGTGCATGGCATGCGAGGGCACCACCACGGCATGCAGGGCATTGCATTGGCTGCGCGCCAGACGCCGCGTGAGCCAGCGCGCGAGAGGAGGCGGCAGGATCGGCAGATAATGATGGAAGTATTCCTCGAAATGCGTGTGGTAAGTGGCGATGCAGGGGATGCCTCGGGCGCGGGCCAGTTTCAGTCCGGTGTAATGAGCGATGAAAGGGGTCTGCACATGCACCAGGTCGAAATGCCGGCCCTGCAAGCGTTGCGGCAGCCGCGCCAGGTCGCCGCGTCGCATCAGGCGGTCTTCGGGATCGAATGGCACGCGCCTTGATGGGATGCTGATTACGTCATCACTGTCGACTTCGGTCGCGCCGGGATATTCGGGCGCCACCAAAGTGACCTGTATTCCTTCTGCGCCCAGCGTTTCGCGGAATGTCTGGATGGAGGTGGATACACCGTTGATGCGCGGGAAATAGACATCGGAGATCATCAGGATATGCATGTGCCGAGAATGGCGGATGATTGTTGCGCGCATGTGACAGCGGGGGTGCGCCGTCCAACCGATCAAGGATACAAATTCGCGATCTGTAATCTAGTTGTCACAATTGACGAATAAGATCGGTTGCGTTGAATTTTTACGTGGGTCAATCTAACACTTTAGGAGTTCGCGAATATGGGTCAGAAAACAATCCTTGCAGCACTTGGCTTTCTCGCCACCTCTTTATTAAGCCAGGGCGCAATGTCTCAAGCCGTTCAGGTGGACCCTGGTCTGCCAACTTATCAAAAAGCGAGTGGCGTCTCAGGCAACTTTACCAGCATCGGTTCGGATACCCTGAACAACCTGATGACTCTGTGGGCCGAGGAATACAAGCGCGCCTACCCCAACGTCAACATTCAGATCCAGGGTGCCGGTTCCTCCACCGCGCCGCCCGCGATTACCGAAGGCACCTCCAACTTCGGCCCGATGAGTCGGCCGATGAACGCCAAGGAAATCGAGGCGTTCGATAAAAAACACGGCTACAAGCCAACCGCCGTGCCGGTCGCCATCGACGCGCTGGCGGTGTATGTCAACAAGGACAACTCCATCAAGGGGCTGACCATGACGCAGGTGGACGCGATTTTCTCTCCCACGCGCAAATGCGGCGGCCCTGCCGACATCACCAAATGGGGTCAGGTGGGCATGACCGGCGAGTGGGCCGATCGCGCGATTGCGCTCTATGGCCGTAACTCGGTTTCCGGCACTTATGGCTACTTCAAGGAGCATACCTTGTGTAAAGGCGACTTCAAGAAGAACGTCGCCGAGCAACCCGGTTCCGCATCGGTGGTGCAAAGCGTGACCGGCCAGATCAACGCGATCGGCTACTCGGGTATCGGCTACAAGACCTCCGGCGTGCGCGCCGTGCCGCTGGCAAAGAAAGAAGGCTCGCCCTATGTCGAGGCGAGTCCGAAAGATGCCATCAGCGGTGCCTATCCACTCGCTCGTGTGCTCTACGTCTATGTGAACAAGAAACCCAATCAGCCGCTGCCGCCGCTGGAGCGCGAGTTCTTCAAGATGGTGCTGTCCAAGCAGGGTCAGACCGTGGTGGTCAAGGATGGCTTTGTGCCACTGCCGGCCAAGATGGCGGTGGATGCCCTGGCTGAACTTACGAAATAAGCATCTCGACGCTCATCGACGCGCTGGGTTTCGGCCTGTTTTTGGTCGGAACCCTTGCGCCTGAGAACGAAGTACCAGCGAAGCTAAAAATAGGGGAATTTTATGCAGAACAAACATCTGCGCATCACCACGCTGATCGTTGCCATGGGTCTTGCCGGTGCGATGGGCGGTTGCGCGACGCAAGGCGCTACGCCGGCTGCCGCGGCAGAGAAAAAAGCCGTGGCGGAACAGAATATCTTCATGACTTTTCATGAAAATGGGCGGCTTTACGTTCTGGGCGATCCGGCCTTGCAACGGATTTTCATGGAGACCGATGAGGTAGCCCTGACGCGCACGCGCATTGGAGAAGGCCCGAACGGCCGCACACTGATTTTCGGTATGAACAAGGACGACGCCAAGCACGGCGGTCCGACCGCCGCCGAGATGATGTACGACGGCAAGCAGGAGCCAGCCGGTCCCTTTTACGGCGAAGTCATCAAGGACGGTCGCTTCTATGTTTTCGTCGAATGGAAGGACATGGCGGATTACCTGAAACACGGCGAAGTGCCGCTGACTTATACCGAGATCGGCACCGGCCCGAAAGGCGAGACCGTGATCTATGCGCTCAACAAGCATACGGCCAATCAAGGCAAGCCTGGTGCCGCGATCGAGCGTTTTCACAGGCAGCATCCGGCTGCCGCCAAGTAAAGAGGCAAATGTGGGATCCGGGCTGGCCGTGAGGCTGGCCCGGTTTTTTGCTTGTGTATCACTCCAAGGATCCCGCGACCCGACACGCTCATGAACGACACCAACTCGAATCTGCGCACGATAGCGGGCGCCATGCGCCGGCGTTTGTTGATCGACAGCCTGTTCAAGTATGTGATGACCTTTGGCGGTATCAGCGTCATCGTCGCCATCAGCATGATTTTTTTCTATCTGGCGAGTGTGGCGTATCCGCTCGTCAAGCCGGTGGAAGTCAGCGGCTGGCAGTCCTACGGCGTGCCCGGCGGGGTGGGTGAGCGCACGGTTTACCTGTCTTCCGAGGAACAGCGCGAAATCGGTGCGCGCTTTACCGACCAAGGGGTGGTGCACTTCTTTAATCTGCGCGATGGCGCGCCACGCGGGGAAGTCAAAATCAAGCTTCCCGAGGGCGCATCCATCACCAGCTTTGCCGCGGGCGATGCGCACGAATACATCGCTGCCTATGGCCTTTCGGATGGTCGCGTCATCGTTGTCAAACAGCATTACGGGGTCAGTTTCGACGCCAACAACAAGCGCGTGATCCAGCCCGAGATCGAGTATCCGCTCGGCGAAGAACCTGTTGTCATGGATGAGGCGCACGCTGCGATCCAGAAACTCGCCATTCAGAGCAAGGACGACGCCACGACCTTGGCGGCATTGACCGGTGACGGGCGTTTGCTGCTGGTCGGATTGACGGCAACAAGGAATCTCGTCACCGGGGCGGTCGCGATCGAGCGCAGCGCCGGCAAACTCGTTGGCGTGGATGGTGAGATTAAAAATCTCATCATCGAGGTCAAGCAGCGCGATTTATACATCGGTCACGGCAGCAAGTTCATCGCGCATTTCGATATCACGGACAAATCCCAGCCGCGCCTGATGCAGAAACAGCAAGTGGTGGCGGAAGGCGATAACTTGAGTGCCTTGAACATATTGAGTGGTGGTTTCTCGCTTATCGTGGGAACGGATAAAGGCAATCTCAGCCAGTGGTTCCAGGTGCGGGACGCGCAGAACAATTACACCCTCACCCGCATCCGCGACTTCAAGCCGATGCCGGGAAAGATCACCACGCTGGCGCCGGAATATTTCCGCAAGGGTTTTGTGGCGGGCGACAACCAGGGCACGGTCGGGCTCTATTACGCAACCTCGCAGAAATTGTTGTGGCGCGACCCGGTGGGCAAGGGCGGGATCGTGGCCGCGGAAACCACGCCACGCGCCAACGGACTGGTGATCCAGAGTGCGGACGGAAAACTCTACGCCGCCCAAGTGCATAACGAGTTTCCCGAAGTGTCCTTCTCCGCACTGTGGGAAAAAGTGTGGTACGAAAGCTACGAAAAGCCGGAATACATCTGGCAATCGGCGGCAGCCACCAACGATTTCGAAGCCAAGTTCAGCTTGGCGCCGTTGACCCTGGGGACACTCAAGGCGGCTTTCTACGCCATGCTGGTTGCCACCCCGCTGGCGCTGCTGGCCGCGATTTTCGCCGCTTACTTCATGGCGCCGCGGATGCGCCAGGTGGCCAAGCCCTCCATCGAAATCATGGAGGCGCTGCCCACCGTGATTCTGGGTTTTCTGGCCGGGCTGTGGCTGGCGCCGCTGGTGGAAAACAATCTGGCGGGTACGCTGCTGTCCTTTGTGTTTGTCCCCGCCACGGTTATGCTGGCGGCGTTGTTCTGGCACACTCTGCCGGAAAACCTGAGCGCACGGATGCCGCCCGGCTGGGAAGCGGCCTTGCTGATTCCGGTGGTCATGCTGGGCATCTGGCTGGCCTTCCAGCTTGGACACCCGATCGAGGCGCACTTCTTTGGCGGCGACATGCCGCACTGGCTCACCTCCGAGATGGGCATCACCTTCGAGCAGCGCAACTCGCTGGTGGTGGGCATCGCGATGGGGTTTGCGGTGACACCGATTACTTTCTCGATTGCCGAAGATGCGATCTTCAGTGTGCCCAAGCATCTCACCACGGGTTCGCTGGCACTGGGTGCGACGCCTTGGCAGACCCTCAAAAACGTCGTGCTGCCCACCGCCAGCCCTGGCATCTTCTCCGCCGTGATGATCGGCATGGGGCGGGCGGTGGGTGAAACCATGATCGTGCTGATGGCGACGGGCAACACTGCGGTGATGGATCTGAGCATCTTTACCGGCTTTCGTTCCCTGGCCGCCAACGTCGGCGTGGAGATGCCCGAGGCCGCCGTGGGAACGACCCATTTCCGTCTGTTGTTCGTGTCCGCGCTGGTGCTGTTCGTCTTCACCTTTGTCGTGAATACGGTGGCGGAACTGGTACGCCAGCGCCTGCGTGAAAAATACAGCAGTATTTGAGGGATACAACATGAAAGAATGGGTTAAATCGGGCGCACCGTGGATCTGGGGCACTGCCGGAGGACTCGCCGTGGCGCTGGTGCTGGTATTCGGCGTGCTGTGGCTGACCGCGGCGCGCGGCCTCGTCTATTTCTGGCCATCGCAGGTGGTCGAGACGACGTTTGTCGAAAAGGACGGCAGCAAAATCCGTCTCATTGGCGAAATCAAGGATCAAGAAGAAGTCGCCGTGCGGCGCCTGGTCGAGTCCGGGTTCAATATCCCCGGCGATAATAAGTTCACCACGCGCTACTTGTTGAAGCTGGGCAACCGCGATGTGTCGGGTTTCGACTTCAAATGGTATCCGGCGCCGTTGTTGACCGAATTAACTTATCCCAAGGATATTCTGACCGTCGAGCGGCACGAATGGGGTAATTTTTATGGACATCTCAAAGCGGTCAAAGAAAACGGGCAAGTGGTTGCGGAAGGCGCCGCCGCCATGCAAGCGTTGGAAAAACGTGTCGAACGGGCACGCCAGCTGTTCGATGAAATCTTTCGTACCGAGAAACAGGATATTGGCGATGTCAATTACGAGATCGAGCAACTGCGCCTGAAGGAGCGCAAGTTGCAACTGGAAGGCAAGCTCAGCGATGCCGCCAAGCAGGCCATCGAGAAGGAGCGTGAAGCGGCCAATGCCAAGTTCGCTGCAATCCAGACACGCCTGGAAGAATTGCGCACCGAAATCGGGCGTGACAGTCTCAGCGCCGAGGTGATGGACGGCAAGGTGGTGGATGTGCCGCTGGCCAAAGTGGCCGAAGTGTATCGCGCCAATGCCATGGGTGTGGCCGACAAGATCGGCTTCTATTTCCGCAAGCTGGTTGCCTTCGGCACCGAGGATCCGCGCGAAGCCAATACCGAAGGCGGGATATTCCCGGCCATCTTCGGCACGGTGATGATGGTGATCCTGATGTCCATCATGG
>CAYHXK010000044.1:0-12357 GCA_964360125.1 uncultured Sterolibacterium sp. | reverse complement strand
TTTGTCGATGCCAAGATGACCGAGATCGCCGCCCTGACCAAGAGCACTGGCGAACGTTTGGCAGTCATGACCGCACTCAATCTGGCTCACGAACTGCTTGTAAAACCTGGTCGGGGAAGCACCTCGAGCGCAGGCTCCGACGCAGCGTCAAGCACCTTTGACAGCGGGGATTTTTCGCGTAGAATCGATTCCATCGTGGCGCGTCTGGATGCAGCGATGACTGATCAGGTGAATCTGTTCCTGTAGCCGGTTTTACTCTGGACGCGTCCAAGGAAATCCCCTGCGGTGCCCGTCAAGGCCATACATTCCTTGAACCAATGCTCTTGGCATTCGGCCGACAACCATGGCGCCGCCGTTGTGAGCGTTCTTCGCGAACGCACCTGAAGCGGCAGGAAGTTGGCCACTCTGAACCCCGGTTCAGGATGCCGGCCTAGCGGCATTGCGGGGGACCCCATTTAGCGCGGAGCGTGGCATTGCCCTCCGCGCTTTATTATTTGCGCCGCCGCAGTCTCTCCTGCGCTGCAGATTGTCCAGGAATTCAAAAATGCGTTACTGGTTGATGAAATCCGAACCCTCCGATGCCGGCATCGACGACGTGCTGGCCATGCCGCGGCAGACCGTGGCATGGTATGGCGTGCGCAACTACCAGGCGCGCAACTTCATGCGCGACCAGATGCGGCTGGGCGACAAGGTCTTCTTCTATCATTCGAATTGCGCCGAGCCGGGCATTGTCGGACTGGCCGAAGTGGCGCAACGGGCATACCCCGACCAGACCCAGTTCGACGCCAAGAGCAAGTATTACGATGCCAAGGCAACGCCGGAGAATCCGCGCTGGGTCAACGTCGATGTGCGGGTCACGAAAAAAACCCGGCTGGTCGGCCTCGCCGAGCTACGTGCGCATTCCGAACTGGACAAGCTGCGGATTCTGCAGCGCGGCAACCGCCTCTCGATCACTCCGCTCGACCCGGCGGAATGGAACTTCATTTGCAAAAAACTGCTGGGGCTGGGAGCGTGACGCTCTGGTGGCGTGCGTACTTCGGCGTCCCGCGGTGCGCGATAATCGCTCCGGCTGCCGGGCGGGCCGCATCCTGCTTGCCGCGCCGCTCGCAATCAGCCGCGTGGTCTCACTCCCTCACTCCGCCGAGTACAGTTTTGAATCGGACATCAAGCGCAACTGGCTGTCGATGCTGACCACACCCGGTACTGCAGCCACCGTTTTCTCGGCTTCCTTGCGCTCATCCGCATCCAGCAGTATCCCGCGCAGCGTGACCCTGCCAGCGTTGGGCTCGATGATGATGCGGGTCTGGTTGGTCGCAGCATGACCTCTGAGCGCCGCCTGAATGTGCGCCTGCAGGGTCATGTTGGCCAGCATGGCGCGCGATGCGTCGGTTTCCCGGAATTCCGGCCGATTCACCAGTGTCCAGATTTGTTCAACGCAACTATCCACTGAAATACGCTCCGTGTTCAACACCAGATCGTACAGCACCGGATCGCCCCAGGTGACGCCGAACAGGTGGTGCATACGCGACGCGTGAGCGGCATCGCTACGGCGGATTTCGTTTTCGGCGAATTCCGCGTCATCCATATCGAAATGCTCCATCAGCCATTCGATCCGCTTCTTGAGGGGACGGGTAATCCGAACGCATACCACGTGCGGCACCGGGCGCAGCAGGCAGGTGGCGCCCCAACCCCGCAGCACCACATTATCCAGTTTCGCCAGTTCGAGCACCTCTTCGGCGGTGTACAAGGCCATGCTTTCCTCATCGGTCTTGAGACGCTCCAGCAGACCCGCCTTGCCTTCCCGCAGACGGCGAATCATGCTTTTTGGAATATGCATTTTCTCCGCCACATGGTCTATCACCTCGTGACGCATCACCGCCAGGTTTCTCGTCTGGGCAAGCTGCAGGGCGACATCCTTGGCGAGCGATCCCATTTCCTGGGTCATTGCAATCACCGGCATGTTATTCCTCCTTGTCGATTACACTCTTTAGTCCACGGGCCGCTGTTCGGCCAATTTGTTTTCGTCTTGCTGGTCGGAGCGCAGTGTTTTCAGCGCCTTCGCTATCAGCGGCCACAGCAGCAGGACAAGCGCCAGCGTGGTGATCGACCCGACCAGCGGATTGGACCACATGATGGAAACCTCGCCCTGGGAGATCAGCATGGCCTGGCGGAACGAATCCTCGGCCTTGTCTCCCAGCACCAGCGCCAGCACCATGGGCGCCAACGGATATTCAAGTTTCTTGAACAGGTAACCCACCACGCCGAATAGCAGCATGAACCAGATGTCGAGCATCGCGCCATGCACGGTGTAAGCGCCGATCGCACAGATGACGATGATGATGGGAGCGATGATGGAAAAAGGGATGCGCAGGATCGAGGCAAACAGCGGCACGGTGGTGAGCACCACGATCAGACCGGCCAGGTTGCCCAGATACATGCTGGCGATCAAACCCCAGACAAAATCCTTCTGCTCCACGAACAACAGCGGTCCGGGTTGCAGGCCCCAGATCAGCAGGCCGCCCAGCAGCACGGCCGCCGTGGGCGAGCCGGGGATGCCCAGGGCCAGCATCGGCAGCAGCGCGCTGGTGCCGGCGGCATGCGCGGCGGTCTCCGGGGCGATCACGCCCTCCAGTTGGCCGGTGCCGAATTTGGCGCCGTCCTTGGACATTTTCTTGGCGATGCCATAGCCCATGAAAGAAGCCGGAGTCGCGCCGCCCGGCGTGATGCCCATCCAGATGCCGATCAAGGAACTTCTGATGTAGGTCAGCCAGTACTGGGGCAATTTTTTCCAGGTTTCCAGAACCACCCTGGGGCTGATCTTGGCGGTCTTGCCCGAGAACGCCAGTCCCTCTTCCATCGACAGCAGGATTTCGCCGATGCCGAACAGGCCGATCACCGCGATCAGGAAATCAAAGCCGCGCATCAGCTCCGACCAGCCGAAGGTCAGGCGCAACTGGCCGGTCACCGTATCCATGCCGACCGCCGCCAGGGCAAAACCCAGCGCCATCGAAGCCAGGATCTTGAAGGGCGATCCCTTGCCCATGCCGACGAAGCTGCAGAACGTCAGCAAATACACCGCGAAGAATTCCGGCGGCCCGAACTCCAGTGCGAACTTGGCCACCATGGGCGCCAGGAAGGTGATCATCACCACGGCGACCAGCGCCCCGACGAAAGACGAGGTGAATGCCGCGGCGAGGGCTTCGCCGGCCCGTCCCTGCTGCGCCATCGGATAACCGTCGAAAGTGGTGGCCACCGACCAGGGTTCGCCGGGGATGTTGAACAGGATCGAGGTGATGGCGCCGCCGAACAGCGCTCCCCAATAGATGCAGGACAACATGATGATGGCCGAGGTGGGAGGCATGGTGAAGGTGAGCGGCAACAGGATGGCCACTCCGTTGGCGCCACCCAGTCCCGGCAGCACGCCGATCAGGACGCCCAGCACGATCCCCACCATCATCAGGATCATGTTCATTGGACTCAGGACGACGGCAAATCCTTGAAACAGCGCGCCGATTTCTTCCATTCCGAAAACTCCTAAAAAACCGATTTATTGCCATGCATGGCGGGATCGGGGGAACGCCGATGCCGCCTCTATTTGCGAATTCAGTAACCGAGGAAGCTCAGCGGCTCGTAGATTCCCTTGTACAGGGGCACTTTGAACCACACCTCGAACATGAGGAAGAAAATTGTATTCACCGCTACCGCGGCCATGAGGCTCTTGATCCAGGAATATTTGCCGAGCACACTCATGAACAAGGCGATATACAGGGTCGAAGCCAGGTAGATGCCCACCAGTTGAATGATCAGCACATAAACAGCCGCCGGAACCAGTACTGCCATGACCAGTTTGAACTGCCCGCGATCAACGAAGGATTCGGTATTTTTTTTCTTGCCGAACAAAGCCTGATACATGGTGGCAGTCCCTGACAGGCATAGCATGAGGCCGATGTAGAAGGGGAAATACCCGGATCCGGGTCCGTCGCTGGTCCACTTTGAGCCTAGACGCATGCTGTTATAAACGACTACGGCGCCGATCACCAACAGAATGAAGGCGACTATCGCCTCAATCAGATTGGTGGCTATGCCCGTGCGCGTGTTGCCGCCGGTTTCATCGGATTGCTCCATCTGGAACTCCTGCTCGGGTTGAGTTGAATTTCTGCGGCAGCGAAGACGATACTACCGGGCACATGCCCGGTAGTATCGCGTTAAAAACGCCATGAACGCTGCCGTTACTTGGCGAGGAATCCAGCCTCTTTCATCAGCTCATGGTGTGTGGCCTCGGCGCCTTCCAGCCACTTGGTGAATTCCGGACCACTCATGGAAGTCTGGTTAAACGCGCCATTCTCCATGAAGTCCTTCCAGTCCTGGGTTTCGCGGACCTTTTTCAGCAGGTTTACGTAGTATTCCAGTTGCTCCTTGCTCACCCCTGCCGGCATGAAAATGCCGCGCAGCATCTGATAGCTGGTCGGAACCCCGGCTTCCTTGCAGGTGGGAACGTCATTCCAGGACTCGCTGCTGGTGACCTTGGCTTTATAAGGCATCCGTTGCTCATCGAACACGCATTGGGCGCGCAGCTTGCCGGCGCGCCATTGCGCCACGGCTTCGATGGGGTTGTTCACGGTGGAATCAAGATGCTTGCCGACCAGTTGTACCGCCACCTCGCCGCCCCCCTTGAAAGGCACATAGATGAACTTGGTGCCGGTGGCTTTTTCCAGGCCCACCGTGAGTATCTGGTCTTCCTGCTTGGAGCCGGTGCCGCCCATCTTGAACTTGTTCGGACCGGCGGCCTTCGCGGCGGCGATGTACTCCTTGGCGGACTTGTAGGGGGCGTCGGCATTGGTCCACAACACGAACTGGTCGAGCGCCATCATCGACACCGGGGTCATCTCCTTCCAGTTGAAAGGCACGCCGGTAGCCATCGGGGTAGTAAACAAATTCGACAGGGTGATGACTATCTTGTGCGGATCGCCCTTGGCTGCCTTGACATCCAGGAAGCCTTCCGCGCCCGCCCCGCCCGATTTGTTAACCACGATCAGGGGCTCCTTCATCAGCTTGTTCTTGATGACTACGCCCTGGATCAGGCGCGCCATCTGGTCGGCGCCGCCGCCCGTGCCGGCCGGCACCACAAATTCCACCGATTTGGTGGGCTCCCAGGCCGCAAATACCGGCGCCGCAGCAACGCTTGCGGCGGCGCTCAGAGTGCCGATAACAGCTCGTGTCAAACCAAGCTTTAAATCAGAAACAAAAACCTTGTTCATGAAGCCTCCCCCTTATGGTTGGTATTACAAAAAATTGTTCCGCAATGTTCTTCAGAAGTAGCGGATCGATTCACTGGAACGATACAACAAGCAACCCAAAATGATGTTGCATTTCCCCGAATATATTCTTCAGCCGATTTAACCTGCCCCAAAGCGCTATTGGAAAGTCCAGAGCCGTCCGCCGGCGCCCAGGGGGCAGGGGCAGGGGTTTCAGCACCTGGCTATCGCTCGAATGAGCGGGCTTGCAGCCATCGCGGCGCAAACGTTCGCAGGGCAAATGTCGCCTCTTAGGGTGATGCTCATCCTAAGGTGCTCTGTGTGGAACAATATTACTTTGTATATATAATAACTAAATGTTGCGCAGCCAATGCTGCCGAATGCCATCAATGTTGCTGATTAGCAATTCAAATCGGCGAATGGCGCAGGATCGGCCGCGCAATTTCAGCCCCCCCATGTCGTGAATTTAGAAAGCGCCAGCAAAGGAACACACTATGACGTGGTGGCTCAGGTTCGAGCAGGGTGGTAAAGAACATTGCGGCACGCTGGATGCGGATGGAAGGACCATCCGCATCCAGGTCGGTGACATTTTCGACCAGCCTCGGCCTACCGGAGAAACGACTGCGCTCGGCGAAGTGAAGCTGCTTGCCCCGTTGCGCCCAGGAAAGTTCATCGGCTTGTGGAACAATTTTCGCGAACTCGCCGCCAAGCTGAACCAGGCGATTCCTGAGACGCCCTTGTATTTCATCAAGGCGCCGAACAGCTATCTCGATCCGGGCGGCGTGATTCGCAAGCCGGCGACCTACGAAGGCAAGGTTCTTTATGAGGGCGAACTCGGCATCGTGATCGGCAAGACCTGTAGCAATGTGAGTGAAGACCAAGCAGCCGCCGGCATCTTTGGCTATACCTGCGTGAATGACGTCACCGCGCTGGATATCCTCTACCAGGATCCCTCCTTCGCCCAATGGGCGCGCGCCAAGAGTTGCGATACTTTCGGTCCCTGCGGCCCGGTCGTGGCCACCGGACTGGACTGGTCTCAATTGCGTGTCCGCACCCTGTTGAATGGCCGCGAAAGGCAAAATTACCCGGTCAGCGACATGATCCTGCCGCCCGCGAAAATCGTCAGCCTGCTTTCGCGCGAAATGACCCTGCATCCCGGTGACCTGATCGCCTGCGGCACGTCGCTCGGCGCTTTGCCGATGCGTCCGGGCATGCGCGTCGAAGTGACGATCGACGGCATCGGCACGCTTGACAATACTTTCGAATAATTACCAGGAGAACTCTTCAATGAGAATTTGCATTGTCGGCGCCGGCGCCATCGGCGGCCTGCTCGGCGTCAAGTTGGCGCAGGCCGGCGAGGAAGTCACGCTGATCGCGCGCGGCCCGCACCTCGCGGCGATACGCGCCAACGGCATGAAGCTGGTGCAGGAGGACGGCGGCGAGATCGTCGTGCATCCCAAGGCCACCGACAAAATCACCGAGGCCGGCATCCAGGATCTGGTGATCCTCGGCATGAAAGCGCACCAGGTCGCCGCGGTGGTCAAGGACCTGCCGGCCATGTACCACGATCAAACCATGGTGCTCACGGCGCAGAACGGCGTCCCCTGGTGGTACTTCATGAAGCACGGCGGGCCTCACGAAGGCCAGCGCCTGGAAAGCGTCGATCCGGGCGGCACGGTCGCCGACCACCTGCCGATCGAACGCGTGATCGGCGCCGTGGTCTATCCGGCCGCCGCAATCACCTCGCCCGGCGTGCTGAAGCACATCGAAGGCAATCGTTTTTCCGTGGGCGAAATCGACGGCGCGGACACGCCGCGCATCAAGCAGGTGTCGGAAGTCTTGCGCAAAGCCGGCTTCAAGGCGCCGGTGCTTTCCGACATCCGTTCGGAAATCTTGACCAAGCTATGGGGCAACCTCAGCTTCAATCCCATCAGCGCCTTGACCCATGCGACGCTGGTCGACATCTGCCAATTCCCGCCGACGCGCGGCCTCGCAGCGCAGATGATGACCGAAGCGCAAGCCCTGGCCGAAAGCCTCGGCATCCGCTTCAAGGTCACGCTGGAAAAGCGCATCGCCGGCGCCGAGGCCATCGGCAAGCACAAGACCTCGATGCTGCAGGATATCGAAGCGGGACGCCCGCCGGAAATCAGCGCGCTGGTCGGATCGGTGGTCGAGCTCGGCCGCATCGCCGGCACGCCGACGCCGCATATCGACGCTATCTACGCGGTCGTCAGTCTGCTCGCCAAGACCTTGCAGGATGCCAAGGGTCGGCTCAAAATCCAGAATACCCTCTAGGGCATAAATATCCGAGAAAGGAAACAAATCATGACCCGCTGCACGACCCTTCCCGAACTGCTCTCTGCCGGCAACGACAATGCCCCCGCAGTGGGCGCTCCCGGTTTGCCGGACCTGAACTACAAGGGGCTGCGCGGCCACATCGTGCATACCGTGGCGGCGCTCAACAGCTTCGGCATCGGCCGCAACGACCGGGTCGCCATTGTCCTGCGCAATGGTCCGGAGATGGGGACCGCATTCATCGCCGTGGCTTGCGGCGCCACCGCGGCGCCGCTCAACCCGGCTTACCGCACCGACGAGTTCGAGTTTTATCTGTCCGATCTCCATGCCCGCGCACTGATCGTCGAGGCCGGCAGCGATACCCCGGCCGTCGCCGTGGCGGAAAAGCGCGACATTGCGGTGATCGATCTCATTCCCACCCCCCAGCTCGGCGCCGGCACCTTCGACCTGAAGCTGCGCGGCGCAACTCGCCACGGCATTGGCGGCTACAACAAGCTGGGCGGGTGGGCGCAAGCCGACGATATCGCGCTGATCCTGCATACTTCCGGCACCACTTCGCGACCGAAAATCGTGCCGCTGTCGCAACGCAATGTGGCGGTTTCCGCCGGCAGCATCGCCGAATCGCTGCAATTCACCGACGCGGATCGCGGACTCAATATCATGCCGCTGTTCCACATCCACGGCCTGATCGCCGGCCTGCTGGCGCCCTTCTCCGCCGGCGCTTACGTGTGTTGCACGCCGGGCTTCAACGCGCTGAAGTTCTTCGGCTGGATGGATGAGGCCAAGCCGACCTGGTATACGGCCGTGCCGACCATGCACCAGACCATCCTGACCCGGGCCGACAAGAACCAGGGCATCATTGCCAAGTATCCGCTGCGCTTCCTGCGCTCCTCCTCCTCGTCGATGCCGACCCAGGTGATCCGCGAACTGGAAGAGACCTTCAAGGCCCCGCTGATCGAAGCTTACGGCATGACCGAAGCCGCGCATCAGATGTGCAGCAATCCGCTGCCGCCGAAGCAGCGCAAGCCCGGCTCGGTCGGCATCGCCGCCGGACCCGAGGTGGCGATCATGGACGAATCGGGCAAGATACTGCCGCCCAACAGCACCGGAGAGATCGTCATCCGCGGCGCCAACGTCACCGCCGGGTATGAAAACAACCCCAAGGCCAATGCCGAAAATTTCATCAATGGCTGGTTCCGCACCGGCGACCAGGGGGTGATGGATAGCGGTGGCTATGTCACCATCACCGGCCGCCTGAAGGAGATCATCAACCGCGGCGGCGAGAAGATTTCACCGCGCGAAGTGGATGAAGTGCTGATGGATCACCCCGCGGTGCTGCAGGTGGTGACTTTCGGCATTCCGCATGACAAACTCGGCGAGGAAGTCGGCGCCGTCATCGTGCTGCGCGAGGGCAGGCAAGCCACCGAAAGGGAAGTTAGGGACTTTGCCGCCACGCGCCTGGCGGACTTCAAGGTGCCGAAGAAAATCCTCTTCATGGCCGAGATCCCCAAGGGCGCCACCGGCAAGCTGCAGCGCATCGGACTGGCGCAGAAACTCGGCCTGGCTTGATTTATTTCAGCAGGCGGCGACGGGTCAGCGCCAGAGCCAGCCAGTAGGCGGCAAGCGCGATCGACAGCAGCGCGGCGAGGTGCGTTCCGGCATTGGCCGGCAGTTCGCCCAGCAACAAGGGCCGCACCAGTTGCACGGCATGCGCCAGCGGCAGCATGCCGGCAATGCCCTGCAACGCCGGGGGAAGTTGCTCAATTGGAAAGAACACGCCGCTCAGCAGCATCATCGGGGTCACGAACAGCGTGAAGTAATACATGAAGAAATCGTAGGACGGCGCCAGCGCGGTGACGATCAGGCCAAGCGCGGCGAAGCACAGACCGGTGAGGAAGATCACCGGCATGGCCCACAGCGCCAGCGGTGAGGCGACGAAACCCAGCACTGCGATGACCAGCAGAATCGCCAGTCCCGACAGCGTGGCTTTCGCCGCAGCCCACAGCCATTCGCCCGCCAGCACATCGTCGAGTTCCACCGGCGCGTTGAGGATGGCTTCCCAGGTCTTCTGCACATGCATGCGCGAGAACCCCGAGTAGAGAGCTTCGAACGAAGCCGCGTTCATGGTGCTGGCGCAGACCGTGCCGCTGGCCAGGAAAACCATGTAGCTCACCCCTCCAACCTGCGGCAACAGGCTGCCCAGGCCGTAGCCGAGGCCGAACAGGTAGATCATTGGATCGGCCAGGTTGCCCAGCACCGAGGGAATCGCCAGCTTGCGCCATACCAGGAAATTGCGCCGCCACACGGCAATGGCGCGCCAGGAAAAGTGGGGCGGAGAAAAGTATTTACTCATCGAGGCAACTCAATCGCGGAGCTCCCTGCCGGTCAGCTTGAGAAACACGTCCTCGAGATTCGCCGGCCGGTGCAAAGTGCGCAGCGCCGGACGTTCCGCGAGATGGGCCAGCAGCGGCGCCACTTCCGCTGCCTCGACATAACAGAAAGCGGTTTCGCCGCTCACCTCGAGGCGCCGGGCATAGCGGCGGGCGGCGGTCTCGGCCCAGGCGGGCGCATCCTCGCCATACACCTCGATCACCTGCGGCTCGATGTGCGCGGCGATCAACTGGCGCGGCGCGCCTTCGGCCACGATGCGGCCTTGGTCGAGGATCGCCAGACGGTCACAGAGGCGCTCTGCCTCGTCCATGAAATGGGTGGTCAGCAGGATGGTCTTGCCCTGCTGCAACAGCCGCTTCAGCCGTTCCCAGATCAGATGGCGCGCCTGCGGATCGAGGCCGGTGGTCGGCTCGTCGAGCAGCAGCAGGTCGGGATCATTGACCAGCGCACGGGCCAGCGTCAAACGGCGCTTCATGCCGCCGGAAAGGGTTTGCAGACGGGTCTACTCCTTGCCCGCCAGCCCGGCGAAATCGAGCAGTTCTGGAATGCGGCGGCGCGTCGCGGCATCGGCGAGGCCGAAATAGCGGCCGAACACCTGCAGGTTTTCGGCCACGGTGAAGTCCGGATCGAGATTGTCGAACTGCGGCACCACCCCGACTCTCATGCGCGCTTCGCGCGCGCGCGCCGGTATCGCCTCGCCCGCCATGCGGATGTCGCCGCTGTCCGGAGCGGTCAGCCCCAGGCAGCAGCGCAGCGTGGTGGTCTTGCCGGCGCCATTGGGTCCGAGCAGGCCGTAACATTCGCCGCGCGCCAGAGCAAAACTCACGTTGTTCACCACTACGCGGCCGGCGTAAGACTTGTGCAAACCCGCGACGGTCAGCACACTGGAACTAACATCGGGATCTAGCTGCGCCATGCCGAATGAATGATGCTGCGAATCAGATGAAGCTTGCGATGGAAGAAGTGGTCGGCGCCGGGCACGACGATGACCGGCAACTCCAGCGGCGTCGCCCAGGCAATCACATTGGCAAGCGGCACTGTCTCGTCGCTGGAACCATGGATCACGATGGTATCGGGCGGCACGGCCTCGGTCAGGTAATCCCGCGCCCCTTCGATAAAGCCGGCGGCGGTGCCGACCAGCACCAGACGCTCGGCCGGGTCGCCGTTATCCGCCAGGACTTGCGCCACACGGGCGATCACATAGGCGCCGAAAGAGAAGCCCGCCAGGGCCAACGGCAATGGGGTGGGCAGGCGGACGAAACGTTGTCGGGCATAAGCCAGCACGGCCAGCAGGTCGTTGGTCTCCGCCACGCCATGGCCATGCTCTCCCTGGCTGCCGCCGACGCCGCGGAAGCTCGGCCGCAAGGTGGCGTAGCCGAGTTCGCGGAAGACCTTGGCGAGCGTTGTCACCACCTTGTTGTCGGCGGCGCCGCCGAACAGCGGGTGCGGGTGGGCGATCAGGGCGATCCCTTGGGCAGTTTCATGCGGCTCGACAAAAACCTCGATCTTGCCGTCCGGCCCATCCAGCAATACCCGTTCGTGCTTGCCCATGCTTCAGAGCTTCAGGCGCTCGACAACCTGTCCGCCGACCAGATGGCTGTCGACGATCTCATCGATGTCGTCCTGGTCGATGTAGGTATACCAGACCCCTTCCGGGTAAACCACCAGCACCGGACCGTCGTCGCAACGATCCATGCAGCCCGCCGAGTTGATGCGCACCTTGCCGGTTCCGGCGAGTCCGAGCTGCTTGATTCGATCCTTGGCGTAGTTGCGCAGTTCGCTTGCGCCGCGCGCGTTGCAGCAGGTTTCGCCCGGCGCACGCTGGTTGCTGCAGAAAAAGACATGATATTTGAAGTAACCCATGGTGCACCGTAAGGTCGCATTAAAGCGGCGATTATAGGCTGCCACTCCATCATTCCCACGGCTTGGCCGATCGATGGAAGATTATCCGTCCTGGGACTACAATCGTATTGGATGACGCGTTTCGAAGATGCGGCGCGGGCAGTTAGTGGCCCGATTTCTCACCAGAAAGCCGGATAATGCAGCCGCCATGGAATGGACCGACGCTCTAGCCACTGGCCACTCAGCCATTGATGCGCAGCATCGTGAGTTGCTTCGCTGTCTCAATGAACTCGAGACGGCTACCGCCGAGCAAAGAACCCTGTTGGCCGTCTATTCCATTACCCGGCTGAAACATTATGTCCGCGACCACTTCGCGACCGAAGAGGCGGTAATGCTGGAATGCGACTTTCCGAAACTCAAAGAACACATCCTCGAACACGAGAATTTTCGCGCCAAGATGCTCGATTTGCAGAGCAAGTCCATTCACCTGGACGTTTCCACGGAGATGGTCGAATTCCTGAGGAACTGGCTGGTCGGCCATATTTGCAGTTCCGACAGGGAATACGTGCCTTAT
>CAYHXK010000043.1:0-12491 GCA_964360125.1 uncultured Sterolibacterium sp. | reverse complement strand
CTCGACGAACCGACCGCCAGTCTGGACCCGAACGCCGCGCAAGAAGTCGAGCGGATCATCGCCGACATCCACGCCGCCGGCGCCACCATCGTCATGGCCACCCATAACCTCGGCCAGGCCAGGCGTCTGGCCGACAGCATCGTCTTCCTGCATTGCGGAAGCGTCGCCGAGCACACCGCGGCGGACCTGTTTTTTCAACAACCGCGTTCGGCGGAAGCCGTCAACTTTCTGAAAGGCGAGCTGCCATGAATACTTCGCGTCGCACCATGCGTAAACTATTTTCCCTGTTTGGCGGCGTAGTGCTTGTAGTGCTCGCCGCAAGCGTTGCGGCGCCTGTTGTCGCCGCCGACAACTTCATCACCGTCGCCTCGACCACCTCCACCGAGCAGTCCGGTCTGTTCGGTTTCCTGCTGCCGGTCTTCGAGAAGCACCGCGGCATCCAGGTGCGGGTAGTGGCGCTGGGCACCGGCCAGGCGCTCGATTTGGCGCGGCGCGGCGATGCCGACGTGGTGTTCGTGCACGATCCGGCCGCCGAGGAAAAATTCGTCGCCGAGGGGCATGGCCAAAAGCGGCAGGAGGTGATGTACAACGACTTCGTGCTGATCGGACCCAGGGACGATCCGGCCAAAGTGGCGGGCGGCAAGGATATTGTCGAGGCTTTGAGGAAAATCGAACAGGGCAGATCGGCGTTCGTCTCGCGCGGCGACAGGAGCGGCACCCACGCCGCCGAATTGCGGCTGTGGCAGATGGCCGGCATCGACCTCGACCAGGCCAAGGGTAGCTGGTACCGCGATACCGGCTCCGGCATGGGACCCGCCTTGAACACCGCCGCCTCGATGAACGCTTATTTGCTGGCCGACTGCGGCACCTGGTTGTCGTTCAAGAACCGGCAGAACCTGGTCATCGTCGTGGCAGGGGACAAACGCTTGTTCAACCAGTACGGCATCATTTTGGTCAATCCGGCGAAACACCCGCATGTCAAGGCGGCGGCCGGCCAAAAGTTCATCGACTGGGTGTTGTCCGACGCCGGGCAGCAGACCATCGCCGACTTCAAAATTGGCGGGGAACAGTTGTTCTTCCCCAATGCCCGACGTTGAGGGGCTAGCGTACTGACGCCTGTCGGACCCTCGAGCTGTTCTCTCAACCGACCGGCGTCGGCCGGTTGTCTCGACATACCTCCGGATTTGTCCTCAATGTCCGAAGCGCGTTGTGGTGGCTGTTTGACATCTTGTTACATTCCTCCCCGCGCTTTTCACATAAAATGCCTGGGTCTCTGCGGATCGATGCAGCGCGGCAACGCTAATGGTTGTGGTAGTTGAAGTGACTTCAATGGGAGGCGGGTTCATGTCTATGCGTATTTTCAGGCTGTTGGTCGTTGTGCTAGCGACGGCAATCTCTGTATCGGGCTGCCTGAATACCGGCAGTTCCGCCCCGCCTCCGACCAGCGGCCTGACGCTTGCCCCTGGCGACGGCAGAATCACGGTCTCCTGGGAGATGGCCCCCGGCGTTGAATACTGGTTGTTCTACGCGCCTGCAAGCAGCATTTCCACGACCAACTGGACCAGCGTGGCCGGCGGCAGGGCGCTCATAAACGTTACTTCCCCCCTGCTCTTGACGGGAGTGGCCAACGGTCTTACCTATGCGTTCACTGTTAATGCACGGATCGATGGCGGGCCGGGCGGCGCCGGCGCCCCCTCGGTTTCGGCGGCGCCTCGGCTTGCCGGGAGCGCATGGCTCGCTGGCGCGCCGCTTGGCGCCAGCGATCTGCGCGGAGTCGCCTACGGCATTTCGCATGTTGCCGTGGGACTGGGCGGTGCGATGTACTCGAGCGGCGATGGCAAAGCCTGGTCGCTGAAGAACCCCGTCACCAGCAAGGATCTCCATGGGACGGTGTATGGCAATGGAATTTATCTGGCTGTCGGCGCCGGCGGGACCGTGTTGTACAGCGCCGATGCCCTTGCCTGGGCAACACAGCCTACTGGAATCGATGACGACCTGTTCGCCATCGCCAGCAATCGCACAAACCTGAATGTGGCGGTCGGCGCCAATGGCAAGATCATCACCAGTACCGACGGCAAGACCTGGAGCGTCGCGGTGAATTCCGCCACGACCAGCAACCTGTATGGCGTGGCCTACACTGCATACGGCAATGGAATGTGGGTCGCGGTCGGCGCCGGCGGAACCATCATCACCAGCACCGATGCCAGCAACTGGAAAGTGGTTGCGTCAGGCACGACCGCGGACTTGAAGGGGGTTGCTTATTTCCCGACGGGAGGATCCGGTGCGTTCAACGCGGTTGGCGCTGCCGGTACTCTGGTCGCAAGTCCGGATGGGGCAAACTGGACGCCCCAGCCGGCGCTGACCACGGCAACGCTGAATGCGATCATCTACGGCACGCAGTTCATCGCTGTCGGTACGGGCGGCGCCGTGTTTACGAGTGTCGACGGAACCCGCTGGACTGCTCAATCGTCCGGCGCCGTCAACCACCTGTATGCAATCGAACACGCCCCCTATAGCTACTCGGCGGTTGGCGCCGGCGGCGCCAACCTGTATTCCGAATAAACCGGTGAAATCGCCTCGCCGGACGGATCGCACCGGCTGACTCTCAGCCGGTGCCGCCGACCGTCAGTCCGTCGATTTTCAGCGTCGGCTGTCCCACGCCGACCGGGACGCTCTGGCCTTCCTTGCCGCAGGTGCCGACACCTGGATCGAGCGCCATGTCGTTGCCGATCATGCTCACCCGTTGCAGCACGTCCGGGCCGTTGCCGATCAGCGTCGCGCCCTTGACCGGCGTGGTGATCCGGCCATTCTCGATCAGATAAGCCTCGGCCGCCGAGAACACGAACTTGCCGCTGGTGATGTCCACCTGGCCGCCGCCGAAATTCGCCGCGTAGAGGCCCTTCTTCACCGAGGCGATGATCTCCTCGGGGTTCCTCCCGCCGTTGAGCATGTAGGTATTTGTCATGCGCGGCAGCGGCAGGTGGGCGAAGGATTCGCGGCGGCCGTTGCCGGTGGGCGCTACGCCCATCAAGCGGGCATTCAACGTATCCTGCAGATAGCCGACCAGGATGCCGTCGTCGATCAGTAGCGTGCGTTGCGTCGGATTGCCTTCGTCATCGACCGACAGCGAGCCGCGCCGATCGACGATGGTGCCGTCATCGACCACCGTCACGCCTTTTGCCGCGACCCGCTCGCCGATGCGGCCGGCGAAAGCCGAACTGCCCTTGCGGTTGAAGTCGCCTTCCAGGCCATGGCCGATCGCCTCGTGCAGCAGGATGCCGGGCCAGCCCGACCCTAAAACCACCGTCATGGCGCCGGCCGGAGCCGGTTTGGCGGCGAGATTGACGCTGGCCTGATGCACCGCCTTGGCCGCATAATCGCGCAGCACCTGATCACTGAAATAGGCATAGTCGAAGCGCCCGCCGCCGCCGGCGGAACCTTGTTCGCGCTGTCCATGCTCGGCCATGATGACGCTCACCGAGACGCGCACCAGCGGACGCACATCGGCCACCATCCGGCCGTCGCTGCGCGCCACCAGGATTACTTCCCAAGTGCCGGCCAGGCTCGCCATGACTTCGACGACGCGCTTGTCTGCGCCGCGCGCGAAGCTTTCGAGACGCTCCAGCAATCGGACCTTCTCCACATCGGCAAGCGCCGCGATCGGGTCGTGAGGCGCATAGAGTACCTTCGACAGATTGCCTGGCCTGAGCAAAGGCGCCTGTCCGTCGCCGCCCTGGGCGGCGATGGCGCGCGTCGCCTGGGCGGCTGCCTGCAGAGCCGAGAGACTGATCTCGTCGGAATAGGCGAAGGCGGTTTTCTCCCCCGCAACGGCGCGTACGCCGACCCCCTGCTCGATATTGAAACTGCCCGATTTGACGATGCCCTCCTCCAGGCTCCATCCCTCGGAGCGGGCGTACTGGAAATAGAGGTCGGCATAGTCGACGCTGTGTCCGAACATCTGGCCGAACACGTCCTGCAGGCGTCCCGGCGTCAGGTTGTAGGGCGCCAGCAGGCATTGCTCGGCGGTGCGGTAAGGATCGTTGGAAGTCATGTTGTCACCAGGAATTCATTCCCCGCGAAATCCGCGGTATAAAAATATTCTCACTTTCCCCAGAGGGGACTTGCCCTTCGTCACTTTCATAACACGCGGTGCTTCAGGGCGGGCAGGCTGGTCCGCACTTCATCGAGGCGCGCCCTATCCATCTCGGCGACCACCACGCCGGCATCCTTGTCGAGTCTCCCCAGCACCTCTCCCCAAGGGTCGATGATCATGCTGTTGCCATGCGTGAGACGTCCGTTCGGATGCCGTCCGCCCTGCGCCGCAGCCAGCAGGTAGCACTGGTTTTCTACGGCACGGCTGCGCAGCAGCATCTCCCAGTGAGCGCGGCCGGTGGTTTCGGTGAAAGCGGCTGGGATCACCAGCAAATCCACTTCGCCCAGCGCCCGAAACAGTTCGGGAAAGCGCAGGTCGTAACAAATCGCCAATCCGATACGTCCGAGGGGCGAATCAACGGCGACAACCTCGCTGCCCGGTTCAATCGTCAGGCTTTCGTTATAACTTTCCGCGCCGCGGCTGAAACTGAACAAGTGTATCTTGTCGTAGCGCGCCACCCGTCGGCCGCTGTCGTCATATACCAGGCAGGCATTGCGCAGTTTGGCGGGATCGTTGGCGGTCATGGGCAGCGATCCGCCGATCAGCCAGATCCCATGGCGTTTTGCCGAATCCGACAAAAAATCCTGGATCGGACCCGTCCCGTCGCTTTCCCTGGCAGCCAGTCGCTCGGCATCGCCGGCGCCGATCAGCGGAAAATATTCCGGCAATGCCACCAGCCGTGCGCCCCGCGCCGCCGCTAAAGCAATCAAGCGTCCCGCTTCGGCCAGGTTGGCGCCGACCGCGGGGCCCGAGACCATTTGTATAGCGGCGATGGCGGTATGCATACCATCATCCTGCGACATCATACACGCTCATTTTTTACCTCCGCTGGAGGGGGCGGTATTTTCATCAATGGTCTGCTGCCCGGAAAGTTTCTCCACCTTGGGATCAGCCCAGCTCCCGGTCACAGCGTAATCGTAAGCGAAGATCTGGTCGAGCGGATTCTTGAATATCTTGTCCGCCAGCCAGACGATGGCCCCCGCCGCCGGATGCGACAGCATGGCGCCGACTGCAAATGTTTCGCCGAGCGCCGGTTGCACGCGCACCTTCAGATTCTGGGTTTCCTGCGGCAAGCTGACGCTGCCGTTCATCAGTATTTTGGCCGAAGGCCCGCTGATCTGGAAATCACGGGTATCCATGATGCCTCGGCTGAGGTTGACCTGGCCGGCAATACTGTCGAAGGCGAAGCCCTCGCTGAAGATATCGCGAAAATCCAGGGTGATGCGGCGCGGCAGCGATTGCAGGCTGAGGATGCCCAGCAACCTTCCGACACCGGGTTCGAGCTTGTTGAACTGGCCGTTCTTCGCCTCGACCTTGAGCGTGCCATTGAGCGACGGGTAGTCGATGGCAAATGGCGCACCGTTCCAGGAGACATCGCCTTCCAGCGTGGAGCTCCCGCGGCGCAAGGCATCCGGATAACCCAGGCGGGCCAGCAGCCTCTCGATGCTTGTCACATTGAGCGCGAATGTGAGATGAAAATCGGGTTGGGTCATGCTCGGTCGCCACTTGCCTGCGCCGCTGAGTTTTCCTTCCTCATTTTCTATGCCGAAACTGGCCTCCCAGACGCCATCGCGATTGTCGGCGGTCAGTTTGAGCTTACCGTAAGGCTTGCCGCGCAGAAAAAACTGGTCGGCCTCGATTTCCAAGCCGGGGATCTCGTCGAGTGCGCTGCCGCCTGCATCCCCGCTTGACGATTTGGCCACGGCCGTCTCATTCACCGCCAGTCGCTTGAGGTGGCCGGTAAGCCGGCCGGCGCCCTGATTGAGCCAGGACAGATCGCCGTTCAGTTCGCGGCTTTTCACTTCGGCACGCCAGAGGCTATCGCGGGCATTTATGCCTCCGCGGGTATTTATGCCAGCGGGCGCACCGGCCGGTGGCGAGGTCCGTGCCCTGACTTCCAGATCGTTGAGAGTTTGCTCAAAGATGATCAGCTCGCGGGCCTGCAAGGCTATGGAAGTGCTGACATTCGGCAGCTTAAGCGCAGAGGCGAAAGCACTTCCGGGACTCTCCCCGGCTTGCTTGCGGAACATCCTGCGCCAGAAATCGGCATCGATTTTCCCGAGGTTCACGGCCAGCAGCAAACCCTTGTCCGGCAACGCCAGCGGTTCGCCAATGGCGATCGCGCCTCGCTCCAGCAGTGCATTTTCGCCCTCATGGCGGCGGATCAAGCGAGCCGCCACTGCTTTGCCTAAGCTTATCTCAAGCTGGTCGCGCGGCGCCGGCGACGCACTTCTGGATGACGGTAGCGCCGGGTGCGCGACAGCGCTCCTCGTCTCCTGCAATAGCTTGCGTTCGAAGCGCAGCGGCAACACTTCGCTGGCGCTTTTGTTGAACGGCTCGGGCAGGCTCGATGAGATGCCTTGCAACTTCGACTCGAGGGTGACCTCGGCGCTCTTTTTTCGCATCCGTACGCTACCCTGCCAGGCGCTGCTGCCGGACAGATGATCCAGCAGCGGATGGGAGAACTCTTTGCGCAAGGCCGCCATGCTCAAGTTGCCCTCCGCATTAACCATCACGGCGCCATTCCCGGCAGTCTTCACATCGATCGACAGCGGCGTGCCAAACAGGGTCGCGCGTATTTTATCCGCCTTGAGCGCATCCCCGGTAAATTGCAGGCGGCCATTGACATCGGCCAGGGGCGGCATTCCGGCATGGAGCGTCAGCTGGTTATCGGAAAACTGATAGACCCCCTCGGTCTTGGTTTCGGCGAGCCGATGTAGCGGCAACACCAGCTTGAGATTGAGCTTCCCGTTGCCGCTGGCCGACATGTCCTCGGTGAAGTGATCAATGTGTACACCCACCGGACTGGTCTCGACGAAACGTAAAAAATCCGCGCCGGGCCCGACGGCTTTGCCGGTAATCACCAAGGGTTCAATGGCGGAATCCAGATCGGCGAGCGCAGCCTGGACCTCGCTCAGCGTGACGCCATAGATGCTGCCGCTGCTAGCCTTGATGAGCATGCGCTTGCCGACGAACTCCAGGTCGCCGGAAATGTTGTCGATTTGCGGCCAATCCGGCGCATAGCGCAATGAGGCGCCGCGGAACTTGCCCTTGACCTCGAAAATCCCGGAGCCGTCGGCAAACGGAAATTTCTTCAAGTCGCCCTTCAAGCGCAGGCTGGTGTCGTTGCTGCTGCCGCCAGGAATAGCGGCGTGCAACCAGGCGCTGACTTCCTTACTCACGGCAAGCGGCATATAGCGCCAAACGGCGCTGCCAGCGGCGCGCGTCAAGCGGGCATTCAAGTCGATCTCGCCCAGCGCATCGGCACGCTTGAAATAACGCCCGCTGGCGACGCCGGCAGCGTCGCGGTTTTCGAATGCCAGGTTGTCGAGTTTGACTTCGATGAGGGACTGTCCGCCTTCCCGGCGCCTCTTCCAGCTCGCCTGGAGATTCAGCTTTTCCAGATCGAGGTGTGGATCGGCAAATACCGCCGGCATTTTCACGGCCGCATTTTGGCTGGCCAACATAAGGGCGCCGCCCTGTTCGGTGCTGTCGATGTTGCCCGATACACCCTCAAAACCCGGCAGATTTCCCTGGGCATGCATGCCGAGCCGCTCGAAGCGCGCACGCAGGCTGTAACTGGCAAGCCCAAAGGTATCCGGGGCGCCGGGCGGGGCAGGACGCGCCGGGGAGCCGACTCCACTGCTCCAGGCCGACTTTAAATCGAACAGCTTGCCGCGCGGTGCGGTCTCGGCCAGCCTTTGACGAACAGCTGTATCGAGCGGAAGATAGGCGGAGAGCTTGAAGAAGGCTTCCAGATCGAGGTTGTTGGCGGTAAATTCGCCGATCGCCCAGGATCCGCCGGTGTCGTCGTTCAAGCGCAGCTTGAAGTCAGTCGATTCGACGTCAACGCCTTCTCGCGTACGCAAGCCGAGCTGACTGGCGCCGGCTTCGAAGCCATGCGGAAGCTGTTTGCCGCTGATGCGGCCTTTCAGATACTGCAAATCCAGCAAGGGCAAGTCCTGCGCCAAACGCAACTGGAGGTTCGCCAGGGCGATGTCGGCAGTTAGGCTGGTCAGTCGTTGCTGCTCGATCCTTAACCAAAGGCGCATGCCACCGCTGCCCTGTGGCAGTTCCAGCGCGAACTTGCCAAACTCGCCGACCCAAGCCCGCCAGAAGGCCAGGTCGGCATAGTCCAGCTCGGCATAGGCATCGCCTTTCCATGACTCCAGATCGTAGATATCCCGGCCAGTAAAGTCGCCGCGCAGGTCGAGTCGCGCCGCCAAATCGCGGGGCGGCGCGGCGTTGAGGCCGAAACGGTGGCGGCTGCCGTCGTTCAGCAAATCAAAGTTGAAGTGGCGCAGCGTCAGCGGCGGCGCGGCGCGCAAGTCGTCCTGCCATACAATGCTGGCGTCGCGCACTACCACGCGATGCTGCGCCAGCAGCCAATCGGCGAATTCGTTGCGGTTTTCCGGCGTCTGGGCATTCAGTTGCAGCCCGGCGATGAAAATCAGGCCTTGGGCATCGCGGCGTATGGTGAGTGCCGGCGCTGAGATTTCCAGCCGATGCAGACGCGGGCTGAAGTGCAGCAAGGATAACCATGACAGCTCGGCAGCGACATTATCGAAGGCCAGTGCCGGCCGACCCAGCCGGTCGCGCACCTCAAAACCGTGCAATGCAAGATTCGGGCGCAAACCCTGCCACTGGCCGTCGATGCTGGCGATCGCCACCGGCAGGCCGATCGAAGCGGACAACATCCGTTCGATATCTCCGCGGTAATCGCCGATATGCGGCAGCACCAGGTAACGCAGCGCCAGAAAAATCAGGGCGAAGCCGAAAAAACCGAGTGTCAGCAGCCCCTCCAGCAGGCGAACGAACCTGCGCAGCCTGGGGCGGCGGAGCAACTCGGCAGGGAAGTCAAATCTCGACTCTGGCATTATTTTGCGTGTCATTCCCGTAACTGCGGGAATCCGGAAATGCCGCAATGAGAACTGGGTTCCGGAGCGCCCGAGCTACTTCTCATGCGTCTGGAATGAATGTGCATCACCGGGCCGGCCAACATATATCCGGAAGGTTAGAATGCCTGTTATCCGGAAAACTTTCATTTTACCTGAATGCTCTCCCTAGCCGACACTCTGCCTCGGGTTTTACCCCTTTCCCGCTATCTTGCGCAGTTGCTCACGGCGACTCCGGCGCTGAATGCCGATCTGGCGGCTGGCTGGGATCGGATGCTGACAGCTGAGACATTGCGCGGTTTTTTGCCCGCTTCGATCGGCGAAGACACGCTCAAGCCAGTATTGCGGCATCTCAAGCAGCGCGCCTATGTGCGTATCGTCACCCGCGATCTGGCAGGACTGGCCAGCCTGGCCGAAGTAACCGAAAGCATGACGCTGATCGCCGAGATCGCCGTGGAGACCGCCCTGGTGACGCTCACCCCGGCGCTCGCCGCGCGTCACGGCGTCCCGCGCAACAAGAAGGGAGAGGAACAGCGGCTGCTGGTGATCGGCATGGGCAAGCTGGGTGGCAGGGAACTCAATGTCTCATCGGATATCGACCTGATCTTTGTCTACCCCGAGGACGGCGAAACGGATGCGGTGGGCGAAAATGCGCGCCCGCTCAGCAATTTCGACTTTTTCACGCGATTGGGCCGCAACCTTATCAATGCCATTGCCGAAGTCACCAGCGATGGGCAGGTGTTCCGCGTGGATATGCGGTTACGGCCAAACGGCGACTCGGGACCGCTGGTATGCAGCTTCGACATGCTGGAACATTATTTCATCGCACAAGGCCGGGAATGGGAGCGTTATGCCTGGATCAAGGCCCGGCCGCTGGGGAGTAGTAACGCTGGCGGCATGGAATCCGGCGCCGTTCGCGACTACTATGGCAACCACTGGCGGAACTGGTGCGCGACCCTGGAGTCGATACGTCGTCCCTTTGTCTTCCGCAAGTACCTGGATTTCGGCGCGATCGACGCAATGCGCGGCCTGCACACGCAAATCCGCCGCGAGGTCGCGCGCAAGGACATGGCCGGCAACGTCAAGCTCGGTCCCGGCGGAATTCGCGAAATCGAGTTCATCGCCCAAGTGTTCCAGTTGATCCGCGGCGGCCGCGACACCCAGTTGCAGATCAAGCCGACACTGCAAGCATTGGCACTGCTTGCCGAACGCAATCAGATTACCCTCGATACGGCACTCGAACTGGCGGCCGCCTACGAATTTCTGCGTCGCCTCGAACACCGGCTGCAATACCTGAATGATGCGCAGACGCACAGCCTGCCGGAACAACCCGAAGATCAGGCGATTATCGCGGAAGCCATGGGTTTCGCCAGTTTCGACGCGCTGTTGGTCGAGCTTGACGACCACCGTGCCGCCGTCGCGGGACATTTCGAGGCAGTATTCGCCGACCCCAACCGGGCCAACCACGCCCTCGACGGCCTCTGGCAGTCCTGCGACGGCGACGCCCTGGTGGCGGAACTATCCCGGCACGGCTACCAGGATGTCGCCGCGGCGTCCGGGCGGCTTGCCGCCATCAGCGCCAGCGGGCGTTACCAGCAGATGCCCGAAAAGGTGCGCGAGCGTTTCGATGCCGTGGTGCCGCGCATCATCGAGGTCTGCGCGGCAACGTCGAATCCCGATCAAACCCTGGCGCGCAGCCTCGACCTGCTCGAAGCCATCAGCCGCCGTGCCGCTTATCTGGCGTTGTTGCTGGAATATCCGCAGGCGCTGCAGAAGGTGGCGCAACTGGTCGGCGCTTCATCTTGGGCGGCGGATTATCTGAAACGCCACCCGATTCTGCTCGACGAATTGCTCGACACTCGTATCCTCGACACCGCCCCCAACTGGAGCAGTTTCCAGGCTCAGCTTGAAACGGTGCTCGATGAAGCCGAGCCGGACACCGAAAGGCAGATGGACATGTTGCGCGAAGCCCATCACGCCCAGATATTCCGCCTGCTGGCGCAGGACCTTTCCGGCCTGCTGCCGCTGGAAAAACTCGCCGACCACCTCTCCGACCTGGCGGATATCATGCTCGGGCTGGCGCTTAAATTCGCCTGGGGAAAATTGAGCAAGCGTCACCTGGAGTATCCTCGTTTTGCCATCGTCAGCTATGGAAAGCTCGGCGGCAAGGAACTCGGCTATGCCTCCGATCTGGATCTGATATTCCTTTACGACGATCCCGATGTGCTTGCCCAGGAAAATTATGCGCGCCTCGCAACCCGGCTCAATACCTGGCTATCCAGCCAGACATCGGCCGGAATGCTGTTCGAGACCGATTTGCGGCTGCGTCCCGACGGGGATTCCGGCTTGATCGTCAGCTCGGTGGATGCATTTCGCAAATATCAGCTCGAGTCTGCTTGGATGTGGGAGCACCAGGCGCTCACCCGTGCACGATTCTCGGCTGGGGACCGCAGGGTCGGTGAAGCTTTCGAGAAAATCCGCATTGAAATCCTGTGCCAATCCCGCGATCTCGCCGAACTCAAGCGGGAAGTGTTGGCAATGCGGCAGAAAATGATCGCTGCCCACGCCGGCAAAAGCGGGCTGTTCGACCTGAAGCATGACCATGGCGGACTGATCGACGTGGAATTCATCGTCCAGTATCTGGTCCTCGGCCATGCCTGCCGGCACCCGGCATTGACTGAAAATCGCGGCAATATAGCGTTGCTGAAGACCGCCGGCGAACTCGGCCTGATTCCTGGCGCACTGGCTGAAACCGTGCGTAACGCCTATCGCGATTACCGCCGCTTGCAACACCAATTGCGCCTCAACAATGCCCCTGCCCATGTCGAACCCGCCAGCGTGGCTGAGCGTGTCGCAGCCGTGCGCGAGTTATGGCAAGTTGTGTTTGAATAATGGCCCGATCGCAGAGAACTTAACCTAGAAAAAGCAGTAAATCTCCTTGGCCCCTTTTCAGGAATCGCATTTCATGCCCGTCAATTACACCACTCCCTCCGTATCCAGCCTCCATCCCGTCGCTGGCGTCCGCCTTGGCATCGCCGAAGCCGGCATCCGCAAGACCAATCGTCGCGACCTGACACTGATCGAGCTCGCTTCAGGCAGTCATGTGGCGGGCGTATTCACGCAAAACAAGTTTTGCGCAGCGCCGGTACAAGTGTGCCAGCAGCATCTCGCCGGTCACGATGTCCGCGCCCTCCTGATCAACACCGGCATCGCCAACGCCGGCACCGGCGAACCCGGGCTGGTCGCCGCACGCGCAACCTGCAGTGCTCTCGCTGCCCTGCTCGGCTGCTCCGACCGGCAGGTGCTGCCGTTTTCCACCGGCGTGATCATGGAGCCGCTACCCCTCAAGCGTATCGTCTCCGCCCTGCCCAGCTGCCAATCGGCGCTGCGCGGCGACAGCCAGGGCTGGCGGTCGGCCGAATTCGACCTGAGCCGCTACGCGG
>CAYHXK010000042.1:0-12646 GCA_964360125.1 uncultured Sterolibacterium sp. | reverse complement strand
TCAAACAACACTCAACACATTCCTCACATGCTTAGCCACTGTCCTAAGATCAAGATCAACCATACGCAATGAATCTCATCGGCGATATTTATGTATAGCTGATTTTCTCCGGAATTACAGCAGATGGCGCGAAATCGACAGCCTGGCGCAACGCGCCATAAAAAAACGGGAGCCGCGGCTCCCGTTTCTGGCATCCGTCCTTCGGTTTCAGGCTTAGTCAACCTTGGCTTTGCCGCGCAAATCCTGGATGTGTTTTTCCACTAACTGCTGTTGCAGGCGCTGCACGATCTGCTGCCTGGCTTCATCCATCGGCGGCAGTTTCAGTTCGCGCGTGTCGTCAAGCATGATGACGTGATAGCCGAAATCGCTCTTCACCGGCGTTTCGGTGTACTTGCCTTTTTCCAGCTTGATGATCGCATCGGAGAACGGCTTCACATAGCTCGAAGGCGCTGCCCAACCAAGATCCCCGCCACGCTCCTTGGATCCCGGGTCTTTCGACTGCTTGGCCAACTCTTCGAACCTGTCGCCTTTTTTCAGCTTGGCGACGATGTCCTTGGCTTCATCTTCCTTTTCGACCAGGATGTGGCGGACCTTGTATTCCTTGTCGCCGAGCTTGAGCTTGATGGCGTCATATTCCTTCTTGACCGCCTCTTCGCCGACCGGGTGGCTGCGGACATAGTCGCCCAGGTAGGCGCCGATCACCACACTCTGGCGCGCCAGTTCCATTTGCCCCTGAATTTCGCCCTTCTTGTCGACGCCTTTTTTCTGCGCTTCCTGGGCGATGACTTCCCGACGTATCAGTTCTTCGCGCACTGCTTTGCGCAGTTCAGCGGAATCGGGCTGGCCTTGCGCGGTCTGGGAGGCAACCAATGCATCGGCGCGGTTCTTCTGGATAGTCTTGCCATTCACCGTGGCGACGGTACTGGCCGCAGTCGCTGACGATTTTGCGGTTTCGTCCTTGGCAAGCACGGGGGCAATGCTCAGGACGGCGGCCAGGGTGACGAGGGAAGTTCGAAAGATGGAACGGTTCATCGTTATTCCTTGCAGGATCAATCGGTTGTAGTGTATAAGTGGAGGTGCGTCGCGACGCGCATGGCATGCATTGATGCAGCGACGAGCGCATCATACACCAAGCCTTGGCTCCTGGCACGGACAAGCAGATGTCAGGAAGCACTGCTTAAGATTGTATCCGCGCCTCGCATCAGCATAGCCTCGAATACCTCCGCCGGCACCGGTCTGGAGAACAGGTAGCCCTGCCCGTAATCGCACCCGGCGGCGCTCAGCAAAGTAAGCTGTGCTTCCGTTTCCACGCCTTCGGCGATCACCTTCAGCCCCAGTTTGTGCGCCATCACGATGATGGCCTGGCAGAGCGCCAGATCGTCGGAGGCGGGCGCCAGGTTGCGCACGAAGGATTGGTCGATCTTGAGGTAGTCGATGTCGAATTTCTTCAGGTAGGACAGCGAAGAATAGCCGGTGCCGAAATCGTCGAGCGACACCTGGATACCCATATCGCGCAATGCGAGCAGTTGCTCGGTGACTGAGGCGCTGGCATCCAGCAAGAGTCCTTCTGTGATCTCCACCGCAATACTTTGCCCGGGCAGGCCGAGTTTTTTCAGATGCTTGAGCCATGTATCGTGAAAGCCGTCATTTCGGTGGAAACGCGTCGGAGAAATATTGATGCTGATCTGAAACTCCGCATGGTGCGTTGCCTGCCATTGTCCAGCCTGACGCGCCGCCTCGTGGAACACCCACTCGCAGATGTCGTCAATCATCCCGGTATCTTCGCAGATGGGGATGAATTCCGCAGGACTGACCAGGCCGCGCGACGGGTGATCCCAGCGGATCAGCGCTTCCGCCTTGCGGATGCGGCCGTTTGCCAGTTCCACGATGGGCTGGTAGACCAGCCGGAACTGCTTTTCGGCCAGCGCGACGCGCATGTCATTGGCCAGCCGCATCCGGCTTTGTGCGGTTGCCTGCATGGATGGAGTGAAGTAGCCGGTTCGGTTGCGCCCCTGGCGCTTGGCGTCGTACATGGCCTGATCGGCGTTCTTGAGCAAGGCTTCGCACGCGGTGGCATCCTCAGGATACAGCGTGATGCCGATACTGGCCGAGATGTAGGCTGTCTCGATTCCCAACTGGAATGGTTCGGCAAGTTTCATCAGGATTTCCCGGGCGACGCGCTCGACATTGCCGGGGTCATCCAGTTCGCCCAGGACGATGGCGAATTCATCCCCGCCCAGACGCGCCACGGTGTCGCTCTCGCGCACGCAACTGCTCAGGCGGCGCGATGCCTCCTTCAGCAGGATGTCGCCCATGTCGTGTCCGAGTGTGTCGTTGATTTCCTTGAAGCGGTCGAGATCGAGGAACATCAGCGCCATCGGCTGGCCGGCGCGATGAGCTTTCTTGATTTCCTGCTCCAGCCGATCAAGGAACATGCGGCGGTTGGGCAATCCGGTGAGCATGTCGAAGTTGGCCTGCCGCCAGATCAGTTCCTCGGATTTCTTTTTTTCAGTGATATCCGAAAACAGAGCCACATAACGATGTACGGAATCATCCTCATCCAGGATGGTGTTGATGGTCAGGAACTTGGCATAGACGTCGCCGTTCTTGTTGCGGTCCCATAGTTCGCCCTGCCAGTAGCCGTTGCCTTTGATGGCGTCCCACATGGCCTGGTAGAAATATTTATCGTGCAGGCCGGATGCGAGAATGCGCGGGTTCTTGCCGATGACTTCATCGACTATGTAGCCTGTCGTACGTTCGAAAGCGGGATTGACGGCAATGATCGTGTTGTCGGCGTCGGTGACCATGATCGCCTCGCTGCTGTTTTGGTACACCATGGAAGCCAGCTGCATGGATTCTTCGGCTTTCTTGCGCTCCGTGATGTCCCTGCCGGTCCCTGTAAATGCAATGACATCGCCGCTGGCATTCTTCAGGACTACGCAGTTGCAGAGGAATGGGATGAATTCTCCGTCATGCCTGATGAAGTGTGCCTCGATGGAACTGGCGCCCCTCGCAAAAGTCTCGCTTATTCCTTTTAACACGATTTCCCGGTCTTTTTTGCAGATGAACTCTGTCATCTGCCTATGCTTCATTTGTTGATGGGTAAGACCACAGAATTTTTCAAAATTGGCGTTCCATTTGATGAGCTCGCCATTCAGGTTGAACACATAGAGTATGTCCGGGTTGGCCTCCATGATGGAGGCAAGCTCGTTATTAGCCTGCGTAATAGCCTGCATGGCGACTTCCGCTTCTTCCTTCTTTACCCGCAGTTCGGCGGTGGCCTCGGCAATCTGCTGTTGCAGTTCCTGCTGGCCGGAAGCGATGCGTGCCGCCATCAGGTTCAGGCCTTCTTCGAGGCGTCGCAGGTAACCGTTGCCGCCGACGCTGACGCGCGCCGAGAGATCGCCTTGGGCGATGCGCTCCACCATGTTGGAGACCTGGACTATCGGATCGATTACGCCGCGGCTGAGGTTCACCGCCAGCAAGCCGCCGAACAGCAAGCCGCCGAGGGACAGCAGTATCCCTGTCAGCAACAGATTGCGTTCGCGACCCAATACTCTTGCCGTCGACAATTCCAGCACCAACTGACCAAGTTGCCGCGACCTGGGTAGGGAAGAGTCGGTAAAGATATCTTTGACGACCAACTGGGACTCATGGATCGGCCATGCCAGCAGCAGGGTTTGTGCGGTCAGGTTGAGGATTTCGCTATTCCTGCCGTTAAATTCCGGCAAGTTTTCATAACCTGGTTTGCCGGCACTCGCAATGGTCTTCCCGTCCCCTCCGATGACGCTGACCGAGCGTACATCCTCCTCCCGGCTAAGCTCGTCGAGCAGGCGCTGCAGAGTTTCGTGGTTACCCGTAAAAAGACTGTATTCGCTGCCCGAGACGACTTGCCGCGCCATCGCCTTGGCCTTCTGGAGATGGGCGTCGTAGAGATCATCGACGCGACCGAGCAGGAAGATCGTGGCCAATAGCACCGCCAGCAGCGTCATCGGGAGCAGGGCGGCAAGCAATACGCGAGCACGGATGCCAAGCGCGAACCGTGGCATCGCTATTATTTCTCCATTTGAATCAGTCGCTTCGAGAGTGCTGCTGCGTCCAGGCTAAGGCCTAGCGAGCGGGCGACATAGGGGTTTACGCTGACAGTGAACTCGACCGGATTTTGCGGCGCCGGCAGGGGTTTTCCCTGCAGGAAGGCGCGAGCCATGCCCCCGGTCTGGGCGCCGAATTGTCCCGGTGTCGAATAAATTGCCAGCAGCGCGCCCGCCTTGACATAGGCGGGCGAGAAGGCAAACAGCGGCACGCGCGCGCGGAATGTGGTGAGCAGGATGTTCTGTATCGTGTTGGCGTTGAATACCAGCGGGTCGGCAATTGCCATCAGAATGTCGGCTTCATTGACCACACGCTGCAGGCCTGAATAGAGAGTTTTGCTGTCCTCCACTGTGGCGCTGGAAAGTCGAAATCCGCGTTCCGCGGCGACGCGTTCCAGTTTGGGACCCATGCCTTGCGCTGCCGGTCCCAGCAGCACGCCGATGCGTTTCAGCTCCGGCAGGGCAAGGCGCAGCAGGTCAAGCTGCCGGGGGATCGGCTGATCGAGATAGACGGCGGAGATTGGATGCGGGAGCGGCGTTTTGCGTCCGTTGTAGAGGTTTTCGAAACTGTGGCGCGTCAATAGGGCGAAAAGCTGGGGGATCCTGCTCTCCGTCCTGGCCAGGGCTTGTGCGGCGGGAGTGCCCAGGGCAATAATCAATCTGGGCGCAGCGCTGGAAAGCGAGAGCGCTGTCAGCTCGCTGGCGGCGAGCACGGTGTATTCGGATCGGGTATACCCTCCGCGTGCGAGTTCCGCACCGATCGCCTCAATGGCTTCCACATAGTCGGGACTGTGCTCGCTGGTGACTATGGCGACGGCGGGCGGGGCGGCGCTTGCCGGCGCGAGTGCCGCAAAGTACATGGCCATTGCGCCAACCAGCAACAAGAATCCGCGGACTGCCATAGGTCAGAATTTCAGGCTGAGGGTGGTGAACATGCGCCGCCAGAAGAAATACGTATTGTTGAAGTCGTTGTAGGGCGAGCCCAGGTTTTGCACCACCGCGGCAAGCTCCCCTTGCGTCGCCCCAAGCCGGAAAGGCAGGGCGAGTCGCAAGTCGGTGCGATGCGTGGGCGTCAGGAGGTTTCCTTTGCGTTGCCAGGTCATGGCTGCCGCTACATGGTGAATCAGGCTGAAGTCAATGCCGCCGGGCAGTTTCTGGAACAGGGCCAGCGAACTGGCATGCGTCGGCGCCGCCATGGCGACCTCCAGTTTCTCAGACACGATTTTGATATTGCTCTGGTTGAATATCACTTGCGTATCGCGCCAGGGGCGGAACTTCAGTTGGAGCTCGATGCCGCGGATGGGAAAATTGTCGGAATTGACGAAGTCGGTAGGGAATTTTGGCGGAACATAGCGGGTATCGACATAGCGCTCGGTGCGAATGAAACCATCGATGGCTTCATGAAAAACGCGGACATCGGCGCTCATGCGCAGCGCCGGAATTTCTCCAAGATAGCCGAATTCGCGCGCCAGGATGCGTTCCGGCTGCACATTGCCGCGCGACACATTGGTTTCATCGAGCAGGATGTTGTTCAGGACATAGCGGATGTTGGCTGCCTTCTCGAACATCGAGGGAGGCCGCTGCGCCTGGGTGACGCCAAAGCGCAAGGTGTGCTGGGGCGCGGCATGCCAGTTCAGCATCAGGCGCGGCGAGAATGCGGAACCCGTCAGGCTGCTGTGCTCTTCCAGGGCGCCGGCATTGAGCAGCAGGGAGGGTGAAATCCGCCATTCGAGGTTGCCGAACAGGCGCCTGAAGTTGGTCGTGAGCAGCGGCTGATTGTAGAGCGGCATGGAACGCACCGCCTCGCGCCGCAATTCGCCGCCCCAGACGAAGCGCAAGCTTTCCCCGGAACGGAAACTATGCTGGACGAGCAGGGAGTCGTTGCTGGCGCTGCCGCCGAAATCAATGAGGAGCTGCGGGATCGGTTGATAAGGGAAGTTGTCGGTAAAGGTTTCGTCGCTATGGGAGAGGCTTACTGCAAGGTCGGCGTTCTCTCCCAGCACGCGGCGCCAGTCGGCTTGCAGATAGCTGGCGGCGACGCGTCGTTGGCGCTGGGGGTTCCCCGGGACGAAGCTGTTGCCCGTTCCGGAATACTGGGCGGACGCGCCGGCGCGGAATTCCAGCGTATTCATCGAATCCGGATGCAAATCCGCCCGGAAGTTGGCCAGGCTCACGTGGTTCCTGCCATAAGGGCCATTCAGGAAGTCGGTGACTTTGGTGTAGTGGTCGTAGCCAAAAATGCTGGTCAAACCGTCGTCCCCGCGCCGGCTGGCGGTCAGGCGGAAGTTCGCCGCCTCATTACCCCAGCCCAGTTGCAGCAAGCCGTCGTTCACGCCCCTTTCGCCGCTGCTCTTGCTGACATGGACGCCCAGCGTATCGAGCGGGACGCGAGTGACGATATTGATCACGCCGAGGAACGCCCGCGCGCCGAAGGCGGCGGAATTCGAGCCGCGCAGCACCTCGATGCGCTCGATATCCTCGAGGGCGATCGTCTGCAGGCCGTTTCCCGACGTGCCGACGAAAAACGGCGAATACACGGAGCGGCCATCGATCAGCACCTGGATGCGGTTGGAAAAATCCCCGAAACCGCCGTGATAAACCGCCTGCGGGGAACCGGATTCATACGCTTCGGTGACCTGGAAACCAGGCACCAGGCGCATCAGGGCGGGGACATCGCGCGCGCCGCTCAGGCGGATCATGTCGCGGTCGATGACGGTGACGGCGCCGGGCGTCTCGTTGAGGGGCTGCGGCAGGCGCGAGACCGAGAGGATGATCGGCATGTCGCCGAAATAGTCCTTTTCCGAGGGCGCCAGCGCTTGCCCCTCGGCAGCTGCGGAAAACGTCCAACAAAGCAGGGTGATGACAAAATACTGCATGCTTCCTCCTCCATGATCCAATGATTGTCCAATCACACCGGATCAACCCCCTCCCCTCCCCCTCGCGCACTTCGGATTTATTATCAACTTAGCCACAATCAAATGGCCCATCGCGAAGTGAGCCATTGTCATTGTCGCCACGGGCCGGGGCAGTGAATATCCGCATTGTTGCATGACTGTCCCCTCTACAACAATGGTTAATTGCTTGATGAGGGAAAGGAACACACCCTTGTTAAAAAGTACACTCGGGGTATTCAGGTAGTCGATCGACAAGCGGCATAATATGCCTGCCGCCGGAATTTTAAACCGCCTTTGCCATCCCTTGGGAAACCCCATGATCCTTACTCCGCAAGCCATTGCAATACTCTCTGCCGTATCGACGGCGACGATAACCACCATCCTATTGAAGAAAGGGCTGAGAAACGTATGGATGCGGGGACCTAAACCGCTGCGTTCGAACCTGCCGCGCATCGTCGGCCGGGCATTTACCCTGCGTTTCGTGCCGGCTCGGGAAGACCTGGCCACGCCGGAATCATGGGCGTCGCCGCGCTCCACGCGCGGGGCGATCGAGGCCATGCCGGAAGGCTGCATCGCGGTCGTCGATGCCATGGGCATTACGGATGCCGGAATTTTCGGCGACATACTCTGCGCCCGGATGAAACAGCGCAACGTCGCCGCGCTGGTTACCGACGGCGTGGTGCGCGATGTGGCTGGAGTTTTGGGGACGGGATTGCCGGTATGGTGCGCCGGGACTGCCTCGCCTCCGTCGGTGGCCGGCCTGACCTTTGTCAATTGGCAGGAGCCGATCGGCTGCGGCGGGGTCGCGGTTTTTCCGGACGACGTAGTTGTGGCCGACGATGACGGCGTGGTACTGATACCCCAGGCACTGCTGGAAGAAATATTGAATACCGGACCCGAGCAGGAACGCTTTGAAGCCTGGGTGGTGGAAGAGGTCAAGCGGGGAGCAAAACTGACGGGTCTTTACCCGCCGGATGCCGAGACCAAAGCACGTTACGCAGCAACCTCGAAGAAATCTTCCTGACTCAGCCATGCGTCGATGGCGCATGTCGCCTCTGCTTGGCCTGCGTCCTTACTTCACCCCGCAGGGCAAGTGGTGGCAGTGTCAAGCGGGGTGAAGCGAATGCATGCAGGGCATCGATAGCTCATAGAATGACAACCGGCGCACCATGAACCAGGAGCGTCAATCAGCGCCAGACCAGCTAAGCATATAGATGGGAACAGGCATGGAAAACAGAATCGCAGAAATCGAGATTAAATTAAGCCTGGTCGAGGATTTGCTGGATGCAGTGAATCTCACTGTGTTCCGCCAGCAGCAGCAAATCGACCAATTGCAGCAAGAAGTGCGCGTTCTGCGCGAGCAGATGCTGCTTCTGCAACCTTCTGAAACGAGAAATTTACGCGAGGATATTCCACCCCATTACTGATCGTTGCCGGGGTTGGCAGATGCCTCTCTTTAACAGCGAAGGGGAGAGAAAAATGGAACAGATGATCGAATTCGGACGGCCCGATGGAGGCAAGTGCAAGGGCTATTTGGCCAACGTGGAGCAGGGCAGGCCTGGCATCGTAGTGATCCAGGAATGGTGGGGCCTGAATCAGCAGATCTGCGGCGTGGCCGACCGCCTGGCGCTGGCCGGCTTCAATGCGCTGGCGCCGGACCTCTACCAGGGGCGGGTGACGCAAGCGCCGGACGAGGCGAACCACATGATGAGCGGGCTCGATTTTCCCGGCGCCACGCATCAGGACATTCGTGGCGCCGTGCAATACCTTCAGGGGCTCAGCGGCAAGGTCGGGGTCATGGGTTATTGCATGGGCGGCGCATTGGCCATCGCCGCTGCCGTGCATGTGCCGGAAACGGCAGTGGCTGTGTGTTTTTATGGGATACCACCCAGTGAATTCGCAGATCCGGCGAATATCCGCATCCCTTTCCAGGCGCATTTCGCCAAACTGGATGACTGGTGTACCCCGCAGGCGGCAAATGCCTTGGAACAGGCCATGCGCGCCGCCGGCAATCCGCCCGAAATCTACCACTACGACGCGGCGCACGCCTTCTGCAACGAGCAACGCCCCGAAGTCTATGACGCCGCCTGTGCCGGGCAGGCATGGGATCGGATGCTGGCTTTCCTGCGCAAAGGCTTGTGAAGCGGGTCCGTTACGCTCGATGACTGCAGCAGGCTAAGGCGTACCGGATCAGGCGCCCTCAAGAAAGGCCAGCATCTCCCGCCACTTGTCGGGGCGCATGCCGGAGAGCCAATCGTTATGATCGACGCCGGGAATTTCCATCAGTTTTTTTCTGGCGCCCAACCCTGCGTAGAGGGCGCGACCGTATTCCGCTGGAATGATCGTGTCCCGCCCGGCGACCAGCACCAGCTTGGGACCCATGAAGCCGCGCAGGTTGGTTACAGAGTCATAGCCATCGCGCAGCACCAGGCGCACCAGCGCATGCGGATAATAGTGACTGGCGACGCTGGTCAGGTTGTTCCAGGGGGTGATCAACAAAACGCCATCTACACCAGCACTGGCGCGTGCCAATGCCGCCGCCGCAACCCCGGCGCCGAGCGATTCGCCCGCCACAAACAGCGGCCCGGCGAACTGTTGCCGGAGTGCGTGCAGCGTCGCACTCGCGTCTGCGGCCAGGCTCGCTTCATCCTTGGATCCGCTCCGGTGCCCATAGCCCGGATACTCGGCGAGTAGCGTTCGGTAACCATGCGTCTCCATCTCGTCGGCGAACCAGCCACGGTGGAGTGCGTGGCCGCCATTGCCGTGGAAAAGCAGGATAGTCCCGCGCGTGGTACGCGGGCTTTGGCGCAGCCAGCCGCGTGTCTCCGTGGCGTCAGGCCAAGGAGTTAGCCGCAACTCCCTGGCCACCGCGAGAGCCGCCGCGTGCTCGATCGGCTCGGGGAAATGGAGCAGGCGATCCTGCAAAAAGTAGAGTGCGCCCAGCATCGTGGCAATCAGCAGCAATGTCCGTAGAATTGGCTTAACCAGGTACTTTCGCGACATACTTCACCTGCTATGTTATTTCGTCTCGCGCATCTCATCCATGATTTGCACCAGGTCGTTTTCCCACTGTTCGAATACCGGCTTCAATTCCGGGTAGGGAAAGTACTCAGCGAAAGTGAGAGGATGGATGGCGACCAGGATGGCTTGATTGTCTTCGGCAAAGATGGTGATGCTTAATGGCAGATAGGGAATCAGATCCGGATGCTTGGCGGTAATCGCCTTGATCTCATCATATTTTCCGAAGAAAACCACCCGATACACGTCGCTGGGATAGTGCATTTTTGCCAGATTTTCGTTTACCTGCTGCAATCGCGTGATGGTGTAGCCCCGGCGGGCAATGGCAGCTTGCAGCAGCGTCATGGATTCGGGAAACATCTGGTTGGAGCGCGCCATGATCAGTCCCTGCGCCGACGCCGGCGCCGCCACCAGAACGCATAACGCTAGCAGCCCAAGGATTTTCCCGAGCCTGTTCATAGGGTGGCCTCTTCCATGATGTTGATGTAGTTTTGGCGCATTTGCTTGCACAATTCGTTGAGTTCGGAATTATTGAATAACTTGCTGAGCACCTCGGGATTCACGGACCTGAGCGTCACCTTGCCCTGGTGTTCAGTCACCGTCACGCGACAGGGGAGGAATAGTCCCACCCGAGGGTCCACGGATAGCGCTTGGTTAAGCAGGCTGATATTGCAGAAATACACGATCACTTGGCGAGGATTTGCCTGTTCCGGCGTGGTCAATCCGTATTCGAGAGGCTGTTCCCGACCGACAAAGAAATTGTTGGAAGCGATGGCCTGCTTGAGGTTATTGACTGTGGTTCTCAGGTCATACGAGGATTCCCTGACGATGACCGGTGTTTCGACGCTCAATATTTCGGCACTTTGAGACAGGGGCTGTTTTTCAAAGCTGCGTACATAGCTCACGATATCGTTGATATCCGAATCGCTTAAGCCCGCCTTGAGAAAAGACACCATGGGCGTGCCTGGGCGGCCTTCGAGCATGACTTTTTTCAGCATTTCATCGCGCGCGGAAGCCAGGAATCCCGGGTTATGCAGGGCTGGTGCAGTAATCGGAAGTTCGCGCGGACGGGAAAAAGTGACCCCCGTTCCTTTGCCGCCTTCCCCACTGGCGCCATGGCAGGCAGCGCAATGCGTGGCGAATAATTGTTGGCCGCGCACTGGATTGCCTTTCAGCGTCTGTGTCGAGAATCTGGCGATCTCCCCCTGGTACCAGGAACGCACATGTTTGACGATGGCAGTTAGCTCGTCCTCCTTGAGTTGGGGAAAGGCGGGCATGACTCTGCCAGGGCGGCCGTTGCGGATGGTATTGGAGAGATAGCTGTCATCGATGGTGGCTTGAAACGAAGGCAGGGCCAGCGGTATGCCGATGCCGCCGGCGCCGCTCTCGCCGTGGCAGGCAGCGCAGTTTTGCGCATACAGCTTGGCGCCGTCAGGAGCGGCAAATGCAGGCAATACTGCCGCATAGGCGAAGAGGGTCGCTATAAAAAAATCAAGCCGGTACATGCTGTTTCCTGGTATGAAAAATAAGCTTTTCATAATATACAACTTTTACTTTAATTGCCGATGAATTGAAAAAGTCAACCGGCTGCGGACATGGCTCATGGCATCCGTTATGAGGTTGGACGGTCGAGTCTGGCTTGCAGAAATTCAAGGATGCGTTGCTGGAAGTTGGGATCCTGATCGTAGAAAGTATGCCCGCCCTCGAAAAGTTCCAACAGCGCTCCGGGGATCTGTTCCCGCATGGCGTCGAGGTTGGCCGGTGGGGCGATGTCGTCGTAGCGGCCACCGCACAGGTAGACGGGCAAGCGCAATGCATGCAAGCGGGAATAAGTATCATGGCCGGCGCGTGCCGCCAGCTGCCTTCTGGCCCCTGCGCCGCGTAACGGGTGATGGAGGCCGTCCAGTAGGCGACTCTGCATCTGCTCGACCATGCTTTGAAACGTCGTCGCGTCCACCATTTCATTGCGACGCCTGTCGCTGAGCAGCAGAAAACGCCGCGCATGTTCCGCAGGCGGCAGGTCTGCGAGCTGGTGCAGGGGATACGAGGCGCCACCGGCGCCGCCGCTGCTGGTGCAGGCCAGAACCAGCCGCTCGACGCGTTGCGGGTAGCGCAGGGCGAGTTCCTGGGCGACCATGCCGCCAAAGGAGATCCCCACCACTGCACAGCGCTCCCAGCCCAGCGCATCGAGCAGGGCGTTGGCGTCGGCGGCGTAATCGGCCATGCTGCATGGCGTATCCGGGCTGACGGTCTGGCCGAAACCGCGCGGGTCGTAGGCCAGCACTTCGAACTGGCCGGCCAACGGCATCTCCAGGATGCCGGGCGAGCGGCCCAATACCCAGCCGGTGGCGCCGATGCCCAGCAGCCGTGGACCGCTGCCGCGGATGGCGTAATGCATTTGCAGGTCGCGAACGGTAGCGAAGGGCATGCCGGCGGTCGTCAATGCGTCAATGCATCAATGCGTGATCGGCTTGTAGCTGATGCGCTTGGGCTTGGCGCCTTCCTCGCCCAGGCGCTTCTTCTTGTCCGCTTCGTATTCCTGATAGTTGCCGTTGAAGAAAACCCACTGCGATTCGCCCTCGCAGGCGAGGATGTGGGTGGCGATGCGGTCGAGGAACCAGCGGTCGTGGGAGATCACCAACA
>CAYHXK010000041.1:0-12649 GCA_964360125.1 uncultured Sterolibacterium sp. | reverse complement strand
CTGCGCGAAAACAACAAACGCGTGATCGGCATCGGCGTCAAGGATTCGACCTCCGACCTGCTCAGCGCCAACTGCGACGAGTTCATTTTCTACGATGATCTGGTGCGCGAGCAGGAAGCGAAGAACCGGCGCGCCGGCAAAAAGACGCTGGCGAAGCCGGCAGCTGGCCCGGCGAAGAAGACAGGGCCGAAGAGCGAGGACGACAAACGCCAGGAAGCACTCGAACTGATCGTCGAAACCATCGAAGCACTGACTGCCGAGCGCGGCGAGGACGAGAAAATCTGGGGCTCGATGGTCAAGCAGACCATGAAACGGCGTCAACCCGGCTTCAACGAGACCTACTACGGCTACCGTTCCTTCGGCGAATTGCTGGAAGACGCACAGAAGCGAAAACTGCTGACGCTGGCGCGCGACGAGAAATCGGGTGGCTACCTGATCCGCTTGCCCATGGTAGCTGAATCGTAGCCGGCTACCCGGCTAGCCGGTTACTCTGCGCGCCGCCCTATCGCCGCATTCTTTTGCTCGACGGCGAATACCGCCGCCTCGACGCGCGAAGTGAGGTTGAGCTTGGCGAGAATGTGGCGCACATGCAGCTTGACGGTATCATGACTGATGTCGAGCATGCGGGCGATGGCCTTGTTGGAAAGACCCTGGGCCAGATGATTGAGAATTTCCCGCTCGCGTGCAGTCAGCTGTTGTAGGGCGCTTTCCTTGGCGTCGGCGGGCGAACCGCCCTGCAACAGGTGCACCAGTTTCAAGGTCATCGCCGGCGCCACCACTGTCTCCCCGCGCACCGCGCGCTGCACGGCATCCACGACGTCATCAGGTTCCATATCCTTCAGCAGGTAGCCTTGCGCTCCGCTGCGCATGGCGTTGGCGAGATCTTCATCGGCATCGCTGACGGTAAGAATCAGCACCGGACAATGCCATCCCTCGGCGCGTATCCGGCGCAACAGGGTGAGGCCGCCCAGGGGAGGCATGTTGAGATCCACAATGACCACATCAGGTTTCTCTTCCTGCAGCAGGCGCATCGCCTCATCGTGATTTCCCGTCATGCCGGCCACGCGAATTGCGCCGCGCTGTTCGAGCAACTCCGCGAGACCCTTGCGAAACAGGGTGTGATCGTCGATCAGGAGAACGCTTAGCAGCGCATCGCTCATCGCGTTTTCCCTGTCAGTACCGGGAAGGTAAGGCGAACGCGCACGCCTCCCTCCGGTAGATTGGTAATTTCAAGCTGTCCGCCAATTTTCTGGGAACGCTCGCGCATGATGGTCACGCCAAAGTGATCGCGCAATCCCGGATGTTCCTCGAATCCCCCTGTTCTGTTGGCAATTGCAAAGAATCCCTGGCCACCCTTGCCATTGTCTTCGATCGTCGCCACATAGTGGTCGCCGGATCCTTCCAGGGTCAAACGGGCTTTGGTGGCTCCGGAGTGCCGTGCGACATTGGCCAGTGCCTCCTGGATGATAAAGAACACCTGTGCCTCCTGATCCACGGTGAGCCGCAAGTCGGTGATGCGATTAAAGTATTCAAGGGCAATACCGGTTCTCTCAAGGAAATCCGCAGATACATTGTCGAGTGAATGCAGCAAACCCAGCGGATCCATGCCGCTGCGAAACTGCGTCAGCAACTCGCGCAGCCTCAGGTAAGCATCGTCGAGAGCCTGACCAACATCGCCTGCATATTTGCCGGCGCGCTTCTCGTCACTGTCGCGCAGCGCATCCTGCAGCAGTTCCATGCGCATTTTCATATAGGCCAGGGTTTGCGCCAGAGAGTCGTGAATCTCGGCAGCCATCATTTGCCGCTCGCCCATCAGGGTGATGCGTAGATTCTCGCGCTTGAGCCGTGCGTTATCCAGCGCCATGCCAAGGTGCTCCGCGATGGAGCGGAACAGCAAGGCTACTTCCTCGGGCAATTCGAATCGCTCGGGCAGGAACAGGTTATATGTCCCCAGCAACTTTCCATCGTGCTGCAGGGGAACCACCACCATCGCTTGGCACTCTTTGTCGAAATAACTGTGGCCGGTGCGCAGGGCGCAAGGATGAAGATCAATTTCGTAGCGCGAGTGATTGTCACGCACGGCACTGCCGCACTGGCCGCAATCGGCGGGCACCAGCCGCTCGAGTTCAACCAGCTCAGCGGGAAGGCCGCGAGAGCCGACCAGGCGTAGAAAGCGCCCGTCGCTGGTCAGCATGCGCACGGCGCCGGCCTTGGCATGCGCCAGGCGGACCATGGTGCCGAGAAAACGACCGAGCAGCTCCTCCAGATCGTCCTCGTCAACCAGATTGGCCGTGACTTCCGAAAGGATGCTGAGTGCGCGCAGCTTCTCGCTGCTATCCTCATCAACTTCTCTATCGGAAGCGGCACGCGGCTCTAGCGTTGCGTGCATAGTCTAGCTCCTTGAGTGTTCAATATGCCGGCCTGGTTCCGCCCGACGGTTGATTTTATGCCGGAACTTGCCAGATGCCGGAATATATTTTATCCGCCCAAAGCAAGCCGGTAATGGTCTTGCCATCGGTAATATCGCCGTCGCGCACGGCCAGCAAGGCATCGGCCAGCGACAGTTCGATCACTTCAAGAAACTCGCCCTGCTCCGGCGCAGCGCCGATAAAGGCCAGGTCGCGCGCGAGAAAGAATTCAATCCGCTCATTGGAGTACCCGATGCACGGATGCATGCTGCCGAGGTGCAGCCAGCTCTTTGCCTTGTAGCCGGTCTCTTCTCGCAACTCGCGCCGAGCCGTGTCGAGAGGATGCTCGTTCGCATCGATCTTGCCGGCGGGCAATTCCAGGAATATCTGGCCCAGCGGATAGCGAAACTGGCGCTCAAACAGCAGTTTGCCGTTGTCGAGCGCCGCCAGCATCACCACCGCCCCTGGGTGGACGATGTGCTCGCGGATGCTCTGCGTGCCATCCGGCAAAAGCACGCGGTCTACTTTGACTGTAAGCAGGCTGCCGCTGTAGACTTCCTCGCTTGAGAGCTGGGTCTCGATGAGCTGCAGGTCGTCCATGCTCAGTGACGGCCGCGTTGCCTCATAGCGAGCGCAGCAGGGTGAAGGTACACAGCGTCATGATCGTCTGCGGAAAAATACCGAGTAGCGCCACCGCCAATCCATTGGCCGAAAGCAGCAGGCGCATGTCGAGGCCCGCCTGGATCGGCGCGGTGTCTACCGGCGCGTCGGCGTACATCAGCTTGACGATACGCAGGTAATAATAGGCGCCGATCAGCGAGAAGAACACGGCGACCACGGCGAGCCAGACCTGGCCGGTATCGACCACCGCCAGCAGCACGCCGAACTTGGCCCAGAAGCCGATGAAGAATGGCACGCCGGCCATGGAAAACATCAGGATGCCCATCATCGCGGCGAACCATGGGCTGCGCTGGTTGAGTCCCTTGAAGTCATCCAGGTTTTCGGCCTCATGGCCGGCGCGGGACAGCAGCAGTATCATGCCGAAGGCGCCCAGCGACATCAGGACGTAGGAAATACTGTAGTACATCGCCGCGCTGTAGGCATTCAGCGCAAAATGGCGGTCTCCGCCGACGACGCCGCTCACCAGGCCCAGCAGCATGAAGCCCATGTGCGAGATGGCCGAGTAGGCGAGCATGCGCTTGAGGTTGGTCTGGGCAATGGCGGCGAGGTTGCCGATGGCGATCGACAGCACCGACAATATCATCAGCATCTGCTGCCACTCCACCGCCAGCTCGAACAGGCCATACACCAATAACCTCAAAGCCATGGCGAAGGCCGCCAGCTTCGGCGCCGAACTGATGAACAGGGTGATCGCCGTCGGTGCGCCATGATAAACATCCGGAATCCACATGTGGAACGGCGCCACGCCGAGCTTGAAGGCCAGTCCGGATACCAGGAACACCAGGCCGAAAATCAGCACGGTCTTGTTGGCGACGCCATGGAATACGGCCTGGGCGACTCCGCCGATCTCCAGCGTGCCGGTGGCGCCATATATCATCGACATGCCGTAGAGCAGCAGACCCGAGGCCATCGCGCCGAGGACGAAATACTTCATCGCCGCCTCGGTGGCGCGCGCCGAGTCGCGGTCCAACGCCACCAGGGCATACAGCGACAGCGACAGCAGTTCCAGGCCGAGATACAGGCTGAGGAAATGGCTGGCCGTGATCATCACCATCATGCCCAGGGTGGCGAACAACACCAGCAGATAAAACTCGCTCTTGTCCAGCCCGCGCACGACAAGGTAGCGGCGACCGTATACCAGCATGGTTGCTACCGAGAAATACACCATTAGCTTGAGAAAATCGCCGAGCAGGTCATCGACATACATGTTGCTGAAGGTCAGAACCACCTGTCCGTCAGCCGTCGCAAAGGTGATGATCGAACAGCCGACCAGCGTCGCCATCGTCAGCAAGGCGATTATCCAGCGCTGCGCTGCGGGCAGCACCAGATCCACCAGCAGGATCGCGCAGGCCATCGCCAGGAGAAAAATCTCCGCGGCGGCCGGGTAGAAATCAGGCATGACGAAGTTCATATTCGGTAGTCCGGGCCCGGGGGTGTCATAGCTTGCTGGTCGCCACTTGCTTGAGCAAGTGATCGACCGAGGCATGCATTACGTCGGTGAAGGGGAACGGATACAAGCCCATGCCCAGTACGCATAGCGCCAGCAGTCCGAGGATCAGGAATTCCCGGTTGTCGATGTCGGTCAGCTCAGCCACATGTTTGTTGGCGACATCGCCGAAAACCACGCGCTTGTACATCCACAGCGTATAGGCCGCCCCGACGACCAGCGTGGTGGCGGCGGCGAAGCCAACCCAGAAGTTGTACTTGACGGCGCCCAGCACCACCATGAATTCGCCGACAAAGCCGGAAGTCGCCGGCAGGCCGGCATTGGCCAGGGCGAACAGCATGAAGAAGGCGGCGAACTTCGGCATGGTGTTGACCACCCCGCCGTAGTCGGCGATCTGGCGGCTGTGCAGCCGATCGTACATCACGCCGATGCAGAGGAACAGCGCGCCGGAGACGAAGCCGTGGGAAATCATCTGCACCAGCGCGCCTTCCATGCCGATCTGGTTGAAGATGAAAAAGCCCAGGGTAACAAAGCCCATGTGCGAAACCGACGAATAGGCGATCAGCTTCTTCATGTCGCCCTGCACCAGGGCAACGAAACCGATGTAGATCACCGCCGTCAGCGACAACGCGATCATCATGCCGGACAGCGCGTGGCTGGCGTCGGGCAGGATCGGCAGGGAAAACCGCAGAAAGCCGTAGGCGCCGAGCTTCAGCATGATCGCCGCCAGCACCACCGAGCCGCCGGTGGGCGCCTCGACGTGGGCGTCGGGCAGCCAGGTATGAACCGGCCACATCGGCACCTTGACCGCGAAGGCAATCAGGAAAGCCAGGAACAGCAAAGTCTGCGCCGACATGTCGAGCGGCAAGGCATGCCAGTCGAGGATGTTGAAGCTGCCGCCCGACTGGAGGAAAAGGTAAATCAAGGCAATCAGCATCAGCAAGGAGCCGGCCAGGGTGAACAGGAAAAACTTGAATGCCGCATACACGCGGTTCGGCCCGCCCCACACCCCGATGATGATGTACATCGGGATCAGCGAGGCCTCGAAGAACACATAAAACAGCGCGGCGTCCAAAGCGCAGAAAATCCCGTTCATCAAACCAGACATGACCAGGAACGCGGCCATGTACTGGGCGACCTTGCGTTCGATCACTTTCCAGCCGGCCAGTACCACCAGAACGGTAATGAAACTGTTCAACAGGATGAACAGCACCGAGATGCCATCCACGCCGAGGAAATAGTTGATGTTGAATTGCGGAATCCATGGCGCCTGCTCGACGAACTGCATCGTGCTCTGGCTTGAGTCGAAACCGGTATACAGCGGCAGCGTGACGAGAAAGCCGAGCAATGCCGAGATCAACGCCACCACGCGCACCAGGCCAGGGTTGCGGTCTGAACCGCTGGAAAGCACGATGACGGCCCCGGCAATGGGTAGCCAGATCGAGAGACTAAGCAGGTGCGAGGCAATCATCTCAAGGGGTTCCTGACGGGCATTGATAGCGTGCCGCGGGCTTGGCGCGGTTGGATTAATGGTGCTGGCACGGTGATCCTCATCTCGCTCAAACCCGATTGAACCAAAGCGTCAGCAAAACGAAGACGCCGAATATCATCGAGAACGCGTACTGGTAAATGCGGCCGCTTTGCAGCAGGCGAACCACCGACGCAATCCATCCCACCAGCCTGGCAGAACCATTGATCAGACCATCGATCAGCAGCTTGTCGCCGCCGTTCCACAGGCCGCGACCGAGCAAGCGCGCGCCGCCGGCGAAAAACCAGTCATTGAACTCATCGATGAAGTATTTTCTTTCCAGAACCATGGCGATCAGGGCGAATTTTTGCTTCACGACCGCCGGCAGGTCCGGCCGCTTGATATACAGGTACCAGGCGCTGGCAGCGCCACCCAGGGCCAGCCAGAAAGGCAATGTGGTGAGTGCATGCAGCACCATGGGCAGCACGCCGTGGAACGCTGCCTTCATGTGCGCCAGCGCTGGATGCCCTTCGGAGATGTAAATAGAAGTGCCGAAAAATCCGCCGAACAGGATCGGGCCGATCAACCAGCCGGCGCCTATGGCCGGGATCGCCAGAAGGATCAGCGGTATCGTCACCACTCGCGGCGACTCGTGCGGCTCATGTACAGGGTGGTGGCCGTGTCCGCTGTCGTGGGGGTGAGCATGGCGAAAGCGTTCCTCGCCGTGGAAGGCGAAGAAAATCAGGCGGAAGGAGTACAAGCCGCCGACAAAGACCCCGGCCAACAAAGCCAGACTGGCGAAACCCGCACCAGGCAGATGGGATAGTTGCACCGCCTCGATGATCGAATCCTTCGAGAAAAATCCGGCGAAGGGCGGCAAACCGGCATTGGCGAAGGCGCCGATCAGCATGGTGAAATAGGTGATGGGCAGGTACTTTCTCAGGCCGCCCATCCGCCGCATGTCCTGCTCATGGTGCATGGCGATGATCACTGAGCCGGCGCCGAGGAACAGCACCGCCTTGAAGAAGGCGTGGGTCATCAGATGAAAGATCGCCACTGAATAAGCCGAGACGCCCAGCGCCACGGTCATGTAGCCAAGCTGCGAGAGCGTCGAATAAGCCACCACGCGCTTGATGTCGGTCTGGACAATGGCGATCAGCGCCATGAACAGGGCAGTGATCGCGCCGATGACAATGACGAAGGAAAGCGCCGCTTCGGACAGTTCGAACAGCGGCGACATGCGCGACACCATGAAGATGCCGGCGGTCACCATGGTGGCGGCGTGGATCAGCGCGGAGATCGGCGTCGGGCCTTCCATCGAGTCAGGCAGCCAGACATGCAGAGGGAATTGCGCCGACTTGCCCATGGCGCCGATGAACAGACATATGCAGATGACCGAGATCAGCAGCCACGGCGTCCCGGCAAAAAGTTCGATACTCTTGCTTGCCAATTGCGGCGCCTGGGCAAACACCTGGGCGTAATCGAGCGTACCGGCATATGCCGCGATCAGGCCGATGCCCAGCAAAAAGCCGAAGTCGCCGACGCGATTCACCAGGAAGGCCTTCAGGTTGGCGTAGATCGCCGTCGGCCGCTTGTACCAGAAACCGATCAGCAGGTAGGACACCAGACCGACTGCCTCCCAGCCAAAGAACAGCTGGACGAAGTTGTTGCTCATCACCAGCATCAGCATCGAGAAGGTGAATAACGCGATGTAGCTGAAGAAGCGCTGGTAACCGGGGTCATCGGCCATGTACCCGATCGTGTAGATATGCACCATCAGCGAAACGAAGGTCACCACCAGCATCATGATTGTCGTCAGCGGATCGATGAGGAATCCGACTTCAAGTTTCAGCCCGCCACTTTCCAGCCAGGTATAGACGCTGCCGTTATACAAGTGGCCGGCCTGGACATCCTGGAAGATGACGCAGGAGGCTATGAAAGATACCGCCACGCCGAGAATGGTCACGCTATGGGCGCCGCTGCGTCCGATGGCCTTGCCGAACAGTCCGGCGACGATGGCGCCGAACAGCGGCGCCAACGGCACGATCAGGTAAAGCGTGTGCATGTCCATCGGGGCCTATCCCTTGAGGCTGTCGAGGTCGTCGACATGGATGGTGGAAAGATTGCGGAACAACACCACCAGTATCGCCAGGCCGATGGCCGATTCCGCCGCCGCCACCGTAAGAATGAAGAAGACGAACAGCTGGCCGGAAGCATCGCCCAGATAGTGCGAGAAAGCGACAAAATTCGTATTCACCGCCAACAACATCAATTCGATCGCCATCAGCAGCACGATCAGGTTTTTGCGGTTGAGGAAAATCCCGACCACGCTCAGGGCGAACAGAATCGCGCCGAGAATCAGGTAATGCGATAACGACAGGGATAACATGTCTGTCACCTATTCCTTTTCCGAAGGCATGGACACCATGCGGATGCGATCGTTGCGCTGCACGGCGATCTGCTGGCGCGGATTCAAGTGTTTGCTGTCGGCGCGGCGGCGATGCGTCAGCAGCACGGCGGCAATGATCGCCACCAGCAGGATCACCGAGGCCAGTTCGAAAGGATAAACGAAGTCGGTAAATAACAACCGGCCCAGTTCCTTGGTATTGCTGTAGCCGGATGGCTGCTCCGCCGGAGTCGGCAGGGATTCCGGCCAGAAATAACGCCCCCCGAGCACTACGATCATTTCCCCCGCCATCAGCAGACCGATGGCCGCGCCAAGCGGCAGATTGCTCCAGAAGCCCTGCCGCAAGCGTTCGATGTTGATGTCGAGCATCATGATGACGAACAGGAAGAGAACCATTACTGCGCCGACATAGACCATCACCAGGGCAATGGCGAGAAATTCCGCATGCAACAGCAGCCACAGCCCGCTCGCATTGAAGAAGGCCAGCACCAGGAATAACGCCGCATGCACCGGATTGCGCGCGGTAATCACGCGCAGGCTGGCCAGCACCAGAATCGTCGACAGAAAATAGAAAATTGCGGTCTTGAAGTCCATCTCGGCTTACCTGTATGGGGCGTCCTGCTCGCGATCCTTGGCAATCTGAGCCTCGTTCCTGTCGCCCACCGCCAGCAGCATCTGCTTGGTGTAGTAAAGATCGCCACGGGTTTCGCCATGGTATTCGAACACTCGCGTCATAACGATGGCATCGACCGGGCAGGCTTCCTCGCAAAAGCCGCAGTAGATGCACTTGGTCAGATCGATGTCGTAGCGCGTGGTGCGGCGCGAGGTTTGCCCGTTCGCGTCTTCGCGCTGATCCGATTCGATGGTAATCGCCAGGGCCGGACAAACCGCCTCGCACAGCTTGCAGGCGATGCAGCGTTCCTCGCCATTCGGGTAGCGGCGCAAGGCATGCAGCCCGCGAAAACGATTGCTCTGCGGCGTCTTCTCCTCCGGGAACTGAATGGTGATCTTGCGGGCGAACATGTAGCGCCCGGTCACCGCCATGCCCTTGAGCAGCTCTTTAAGCAGCAGGCTGTTGAAGAATTCTTTCATCGCACCCATGGCATTATTTCCAGATGTTCAGCGGGGACATCATCCAGATGCCGACCACCAGCACCCAGAACATGCACAGCGGCACGAACACCTTCCAGCCCAGGCGCATGATCTGGTCGTAGCGGTAGCGCGGGAAGGTGGCGCGGAACCAGAGAAACAGGAACAGGATGAAGGAGGTCTTGGCCGCCAGCCAGAGGAAGCTGTCGGGCAGGAATCCCACCGGCGAGAGCCAGCCGCCGAGAAAGAAAATCGAAGTCAGGATCGAAACCAGGATCATGTTGGCGTATTCGCCGAGGAAGAACATCGCGAAGGCCATGCCCGAGTATTCCACCATATGGCCGGCGACAATTTCCGACTCGCCCTCGACCACGTCGAAAGGCGCGCGGTTGGTCTCGGCGATACCCGAGATGAGGTAAACCAGGAACATCGGCAGCAGCGGCAACCAGTTCCAGGAAAGGAACTTCAGGCCCATGTCGGCAAAGCTGCCCTGGTTCTGGCTATGCACGATTTCGGTCAGATTGAGGCTGGCGGAGATCATCAGCACGCATACCAGGGCGAATCCCATGGCGATTTCGTAGGAAACCATCTGCGCCGCGCAACGCATGGCGCCGAGGAAGGCGTATTTGGAGTTGGAAGCCCAGCCGGCGATGATCACGCCGTACACGCCGATCGAGGTGATGCCCAGCAGATACAGGACACCAGCATCGACATTGGCCAGCACAAATCCATCCGAAAACGGCACCACCGCCCATGCCGCCACCGCCGGCGCGATGGCCATGATCGGCCCGACGATGAACAGCGCCTTGCTGGCCCGCGTCGGCACGATGATTTCCTTGAAGAACAGCTTCAGGCCGTCGGCGATCGGCTGCAGCAAACCCCATGGACCGACGCGGTTGGGGCCGATGCGCACCTGCATCCAGCCGATGATCTTGCGTTCCCAGAATGTCAGGTAGGCGACACAGAGCAACAGGGGAATCAGGATCAGGACAATTTTCAGCAGCGTCCATACCAGCGGCCAGAGTGGACCCAGGATTTCCCGAAGCGGCTGCAGCAGAGTCATGATGGTTTCCATCACGCGCGCTCCACGCTAAGTTCAAGTTCGCCGGACATGGCGCCGAGAGCTGCCGTCAGCGGATGCGCGGCGGCGACGCGCACACAGCCGTCGGGCAGGCCGGCATCCAGCGCGGCGACCAGCAGCGCCTCGCCCGAACCTTGCCGAACGCGCACTCGGTCGCCCGCCGCCAGGCCGAACTTCGCCAGCATCGCGCCGCTCATCTGCGCTGTCGGCATTGCGCCATCGCGGCTCTTTTGCAAAGCGGGGGCGCGACGCACCAGGGCGTCGGCAAAATAAATCGGCACCTCGGCGATGCGCTCCAGCCCTGGCGACGCAGTAACGAGTTGCAACGCATGGCCGTTGACCCGGTTATCCAGTTGCTCCGCAACGAACTCCGGCTTGCCTGCCAGCGCCTCGGCACGCACCTCTTCGCTGCTGTTGTGCTCGAAACCGGGCAGCCCGAGCAGGTTGCCCAGCACGCGCAGTACTTTCCAGGCCGGCCGGGTGTCGCCCAGCGGCTTGACCACGGCGTTGAAGCTCTGCACGCGCCCTTCGGTATTGACGAAGCTGCCCGAGGTCTCGGAGTAAGGCGCCACCGGCAACAGCACGTCGGCATAGCCGAGCGCACCGGGAAGCTTGAACGGCGACATCACCACGACGGTCGCCGCCTGCTGCAAGGCGGCCAGCGCCTGCTGCGGGTTGGCGCAGTCGAGTTCCGCTTCGGCTTGCAGAATCAGGTAGCCTTTGCGCGGCAAGGCCAGCATCCGCGCTGCGTCCAACCCGCCGGCAAGCGGCACGGCATTCGCAATATAGCCGCCGACGCTGTTGGCCGCCTCGCCCAGGTAACCGAACCTGGCGCCTGTGATGTTGGCCAACTGCTGCACCAAGGTATGCAGGGTAGCCGCCTGGGCATGCTGCTGGGCAAAGTTGCCGAGGAATACAGCGGCATTGCTGCCGGAAACCAGGCTGGCGGCAATCTGTCGGGCCGGTTCCGAGACCGTGATAGCGGAAATGGCGGCATCGATTGCGACGCCCTTCTGTTCCGCGGCGGACTTTACTACCTGCGCCAGCAACTGCGGCAGTTGCGAGGGCGGGGCAATCGCCTTGGCGAAAAATTTCAGCAGTGCATCGTCGTCGGTCGCATGGATGATGGACACCTGGCAGCCACGCTTGACGGCCTGGCGCAGGCGCTGGGCGATCAGCGGATGATCCTTGCGCAGGAAGCTGCCGACCACCAGCACCCGGTCGAGCGCATTCAGTTCGGCGATTTTCATGCCCAGCCAGGGTGCTCCGGCACGCTTGCCGTCGAGCGAAAAATCGCTCTGGCGCAGGCGGAAATCGACGTTGCCGCTGCCAGAGCTGTCAACCAAGCCACGCATCAGCTTCTGCGTCAGGAAGAGTTCCTCCAGCGTCGCTTGCGGCGCAGCCAGCGCCCCCAATGCCGTAGCGCCGTGGTTCTTGGCGATGTCCTTGAAGGCATGGGCAACGTAGTCGAGCGCCTGCTGCCATTCGACTTCCTGCCATTTGCCGTCCTGCTTGAGCATCGGCTTGGTCAGGCGCTCGGGAGAGTTGAGCGCTTCATAGGAGTAGCGATCCTTGTCGGACAGCCAGCATTCGTTGACTTCCTCGTTTTCCAGCGGCAGCACGCGCATCACGCGATCAAGCTTGGTCTGGACGATGAGATTGCTGCCCAGGCCGTCGTGCGGACTGACGGATTTCCTGCGCGCCAGTTCCCAGGTGCGCGCCGAGAAGCGGAAAGGCTTGGAGGTCAGCGCGCCGACCGGGCACAGGTCGATGATGTTGCCGGAAAGTTCGGAGTCCACCGTCTGCCCGATGAAGGACATGATCTCGGCATGCTCGCCGCGATAGGCCTGGCCGAGTTCCATCAGGCCGGCGATTTCCTGGGTGAAGCGGACGCAGCGCGTGCAGTGGATGCAGCGCGTCATGTCGGTGGATACCAGCGGGCCGAGGTCTTTGTTGGCCACCACGCGCTTCTCTTCCTGGTAGCGCGAAGCGCCGCCGCCATAGCCGACCGACAGATCCTGCAACTGGCACTCGCCGCCCTGGTCGCAAATCGGGCAGTCGAGCGGGT
>CAYHXK010000040.1:0-12743 GCA_964360125.1 uncultured Sterolibacterium sp. | reverse complement strand
GACCAGGTCCGTGGAAATATTCGCCTCAAGCACTACAGCATACGCACGGAACAGGCATATCTGGATTGAATTAAACGATTTATTCGGCATTTTGGCAAGCAACATCGAGCTTCGGCGGATGCCGAAGGCAGTCCGCCGGAACGAGGGCTAGCTCCGCCCGCCGGCTTCACTTGTTGTCGAGCGCCAGCTTCAGGCCGAAGCCGAGCAGGGCCATGCCGGCCAGGCGGTTGCCGATCAACCGCACCGCCCGCACATTCGAGAGCAGCCGTGCGACGTAGTTGCCGATCAGCACCAGGCCGATTTCGTAGAGCAGGCAGATCAGGGTGACATGCAGCATCATCGAGACGAGCGTGATCGCCCCGGCGCCGGGGCGCATGAACAGCGGGAAGAAGGCCATGAAGAACATGATGACCTTGGGATTGGTCAGCGCCACGGCGAAGCCGCGCCGGAAATAGAAGCCTGCTCCCGGACGCGCGCCCTCCTCCGCCGCGTCCTGGGCGGGCGGCTCGCGCAGCAGCTTGATGCCGATCCAGCATAGATAGGCAATGCCCAGCCATTGCATGGCCGCGAAAACCGCCGGAGTGGTCGCCAGGATGGCGGCCAGGCCGAGCACTGCCGCGAGCATGTAGACGAAATCGCCGGACAGGGTGCCGAACACCACGCCCATGCCCGCGCCGAGTCCGCCGCGCGCGCTCGCGCCGAGGATGGCCAGCGTGCCGGGGCCGGGGATCATCTGGAATATCAGGATCGCGGCGATGAAACTCGGGTAGTGCTGAATATCGAACAAATTTTTCTCCGTTGCTGCTCAGTGCGGATTTTCAATTATCGCCGCCAGAGAGAATGCCGGCAAACACTTTACGGTCCACATTGCCGCCGGACACGACCACCGCGATTTTTCGTCCGGCGATGCGGGATTTTTCCTGCAGCGCTGCGGCAACTGCGGCAGCGCCGGCGCCCTCGCTGGTGTTGTGGGTGCATTCGAACAGCATGCGCATGGCGGCGGCCACTTCGTCGTCGCTGACCTGGACGATGCGGTCTACCCCTTGCCAGATGGCCTCCATGGCGGCCGGCTCGGGGACGCGGCAGGCCATGCCGTCGGCGATGCGGGTGGTCACCGGGCTTTCGATCAGGCGCCGGGCCGCGAAGGATTGCGCATAGGCCGGCGCCAGGCTGGAGACGACCCCAACCACTTCCGTCCGCAAGCCCAGCGCATCCCGTGCCGCCAGCATGCCGCAGATGCCGGAACCCAGCCCGATCGGCACATAGGCGATGTCGATGTCGTTTACGGCGCGCAACAGCTCGAGGCTGTAGCTGGCCACGCCGACCACCAGCAGGGGATGGAAGGAAGGCACCAGGTGCAGCGCGCGGTCGCGCGCCAGGGACGTGGCATGTTCGCGGGCGGCCTGGAAGTCGTCGCCGTGCTCGATCAGCTCGATGCCGAGGGCGCGCATCGCGGCATTCTTCTCCAGGCTGTTGCCGTGCGGCACCACGATGGTCGCCGCCATGCCATGGCGCCGCGCCGCGAAGCCGACCGACTGGCCATGATTGCCGCGCGTCGCGCCGATAACGCCCGCAGGCTTGGGAGCGGCTAACGCCAGATGGTGGAAATACACCAGGCCGCCGCGCAACTTGAAGGCGCCGACCGGCGTCTGGTTCTCGTGCTTCACCCAGACTTCCGCGCCGAGCCGCTCGCATAGCAGCGGCCAGCAATATTGCGGAGTGGGCGGCATGACGGCATGGACGATGCGCGCCGCCGCTTCGAGGTTATCGAGGTCAGGCTGCATGGCACACCCTCAAGGAAAACGCATCTATTTCAAAGTTCCCTGGCATCAGCGTTCGGCACTGGCCAGCTTCAGGGCCAATCCAATGAACACGATGCCGGCAATCCGCTGGAGGACGCGTTGCGCTGTTGCCGAGCGCATCAGGCGCTGGCCCAGGGAACCCGCCAGCAGCGCGATACCGCCAAAGACGAGCAGCGTCGCGACGATGAATACTCCGCCCAGCAGCAGCATTTGGAGGGCGAGCGATCCGCGCGCCGGATCGGCGAATTGCGGCAGGAAGGCGAGGAAGAAAATCGACACCTTGGGATTGGTGACATTCATGATGATGCCGCGGCGATACAGGCGCCAGCCGCCGAGTTCGCCCTGACCGCGCTCGCCCCCGCCGGAAAATCCCGCCGCCGAAGCGCGGAAAGCCTGCCAGGCAAGGTAAAGCAGATAGGCCGCGCCGACCAGCTTGAGCGCCGTGAAGGCCAGCGTCGACGCCTGAAAAATCGCCGCCACGCCCAGCGCCACCGCAGTGGTATGCGCCACCAGCCCGGTACACAGGCCGATGGTCACCAGCAGCCCCGCCGCCGGCCCGCGCAGCGCCGACTGCGTCAGTACGAATATATTGTCCGGCCCCGGCGATAGCGCCAGCACTACCGAGGCGGCGAAAAACACGGCGAGGGTGTCGAGCGGCATCATGGCGGTGTGGTGTGCAGCCTCTCAGACAGGACGGCAATCCTGTCCAAACAGGACCCGCCGCAACGAGTGCCGTTCATGTTCAATCGCTATTCCCCAGCAGGTAGCGGCGGATGAAAGCAATGGTCGCGTAGAACTGGAAGTCGGCATTGGCTTTCTTGGCAAAACCGTGGCCCTCGTCGGCGGCCACCATGTACCACACCGGCGTAGCGCGTTTCTTCAGGATAGCGACGATCTGTTCCGCCTCGCCGACCGGCACGCGCGGGTCGTTCCTGCCCTGCACCACCAGCAGCGGTTTGCTGATCTGCGCGGCGCGGTTGAGGGGCGCAATGGTTTCGAGGAACTGACGCATCTCCGGGTCGCGCTCGTCCCCATACTCGACGCGGCGCAAATCGCGCCGATAGCTTTCGGTGCGCTCAAGGAAGGTCACGAAATTGGAAATGCCCACGATATCGATAGCCGCCGCAATGCGCTCCGCATACAGGGTCGCCACCGCCAGGCTCATGTAGCCGCCGTAGCTGCCGCCCTGCACCACTACCCGCGATGCGTCCAGATGCGGCTGGCCGGCAATCCAGTCGAACAGCGCGCCGATGTCCTTGACCGAGTCCTCGCGCAGGCGGCCGTTGTCCAGCTTGAGGAAGGATTTGCCGTAGCCGCTCGAACCGCGCACATTGGGCCAGATCATGCTGATGCCCATTTCATTCACGAAATAATTGTTGCGTGCGGCAAAACCTGGCCTGTATTGGCTTTCCGGGCCGCCGTGGATATTCACCAGGACCGGGCGCTTGCCGGGGAAGCGGCTCGCCGGGGCACGGTAAATGAAACCTGAAATGGAGCGGCCGTCGAAACTCTTCCAGCGCACCAGTTCCGGCTCGACAAAGGCGGCCGGATCGGCGCCCCCCGGCTCATGCTGTGTCCAGCGCGTCAGCAGGCCGGTCTTGCGGTTGTACGAATACACGTCCGCCGGACTCTTCGCCGAACTCACGGTCATCGCCAAATTGACGCTGTCGCGATGCCAGCGCACCCCGCTGAGCGTGCCCAGCGGAAGTTTCGGCGCATCCAGCAGGCGGCGATCCCTGGTTCGCAGCAGGTGGAGCACGCCGGTGCCATCCTCATTGCTGACGAAAGCGAGCAGTTTGCCGTCAAGCGACACATCGAAGTCCTGCACATCCCAGGGAATCTCGGCGGTCAGGGGGGTGTGCTTCAAGCTGGCAAGATCGATGTAGGTGAGCCGGTTGAATTCGGCGCCGCGATCGGTGACGGTATACAGGCCCTTGCCGTCCCGGCTGAACCTGACCTTGCCGTACGACACCGGTTCGCTTGCGCCGGACTCGATCAGGCGCCGTTTCACACCGGTCGAAGTGTCCATGATCCAGATGTGACTTTGGTTGATGGAAATGTACTCGAGCATGGCCAGGCGCTTGTCGTCAGGCGACCAGGTGAAACCGAACCAGCCGCCCCCGGGGAGATCGGCCAGGACGCGGCTCTTGCCGCCGGCCCCGGCATTGGCATGGGGGTCCGAGTGGGGAGTAACGACATGCAACTCCATGCGTACCGAGTCGTCCGAACCGCTGCGATTGACGGGAACCGTGGAATAAACCACCCGGTCGCCGCGGGTAGACCAGGCGAAATCCTGCACGCGCCGGTCTTGCGGCGAAATCGCCTGGGCATGATCCTGCCGCGGCATGCTGACAATCGCAGCGGCTGGCTTGCCGGCCATCTCGGCGCGATAGAGCCGAAATACCTCGTTACCCCCGGAATCCTTGTTGAAGAGCGTGAAATTACCCTGCGTCGGCTGATAGCTGGCGAACCTGACCGGCTCGGGATAGTCTGTCAGCAATTCGGGGGGGGCGCCCGGGGCGGACAGGCGATAGATCTGGGTAGTGTTTTGATGGCGTCGGCTGATCAGCATCTCCATTCGCTGCGGGTGCCAATCCGAGAAGCTGGTTGGCTTGAATTCCGTGTATTTCTGCACTTCCGCGGCAAGACGTTGGGGAATGGGCGGGATATTCTCGAGAGTCAAGGCTCCAGGCGGGGCGATATTCGGCTCCTGCGCCAGGACCATAGCGGCTGGAGCCGCCAGGCCGAGCGCCGCAACCACCAGCAGGCGGCTGGTGAAACGATATATTGGATCAGGATCGCTCATGATTTCTGCTCTCGGAGTTTGAAGCGTTGCAGCTTGCCGGTTTCCGTGCGCGGCAGGGCAGCGACGAACTCGACGGCGCGGGGATATTTGTAGGGGGCAAGCCTGCTCTTGACGAAATCCTGCAATTCCTGGGCCAGGCTTTCCGTCGCCGCGCCGTCCGGTTGCAGCACCACATATGCCTTGACGATCTGTCCGCGCGCCTCATCCGGTTCGCCCACCACGCCGCATTCGGCTACCGCCGGATGCCGGAGCAGAACCTCTTCCACTTCCGGCCCGGCGATATTGTAGCCGGCCGAAACGATCAGGTCGTCGGTGCGCGCCTGGAAGAAGAAGTAACCGTCCGCATCCATCTGGTAGGCGTCACCGGTGAGGTTCCAGCCATTCACCACATAATTCGCCTGGCGCGTGTCGGCGAGATAACGGCAACCGGTCGGACCCTTTACCGCCAGCCGCCCGACCATGCCCGGCGGCAGCGGCCTGCCGTCGGGGTCCACCACGCAGGCCCGATAGCCGGGGATGGCGTAGCCGGTGGCGCCTTGCCGCATCTTTTCCGGAGCATGGGAGATGAAGATGTGGAGCATCTCGGTCGACCCGATGCCATCGATGATCTCGATGCCGGTCGCTGTCTTCCAGAGCTGGCGCGTGGCATCGGGCAGCGCCTCGCCGGCGGAAACGCATTGCTTCAGGCTGGAAAGATCGTAATTGCCGGCCAGTCCCGCCATCCGCCGCCAGCAAGTGGGTGCGGTAAAGCAGATGGTCGCCCTGAAATCCTGGATGGTTTTGAGCAGGGTGTCGGGCAGCAACTTCTCCACCAGCACCGCCGAAGCGCCGTAGCGCAGCGGGAAACACAGCAGGCCGCCCAGGCCGAAAGTGAATGCCAGGGACGGCGTGCCGCAAAATATATCGTCCGCATTGGGCTTGAGAATGGAGCGCGGAAAGCAATCGCACATCGCCATGACATCGCGGTGGAAATGCAGCGTGCCTTTCGGCTGGCCGGTGGTGCCGGAGGTAAACGCAATCAGCGCGATATCGTCGCCGGCGGTATCCACGTTTTCGAATTCGTCCGGCTGGTTCTCCAGCAAAGTCTCCAGGGAACCGGGGCCGTCTGCATTGAAACCAAGCACCCGCTGCAGTACGGAACATTCCTGCCGCGCCAGTTCAAGTTCTTCGAGCAGCCGCACGTCGCACAGGGCGGCGCCGATCCGCGCCTTGTCGATGATCGGAACCAGTTCCCTGGCGCGCAGCAGCGGCATGGTGGCGACGGCGATGCAACCGGCCTTGAGCACGGCGAACCAGCAGGCAGCCAGCATCGGATTGTTGGGTCCGCGCAGCAGTACCCGATTTCCCGGCGCCAGTTGCAACTCCCGGCGCAGCACATGGGCGATCCGGTTGGCGCGCACCAGCAACTGGCGGTAAGTGCAGACGCCATCGGAAGTGCGCAAGGCGATGCGTTCGCCATGGCCGGCGGCGACCATCCCGTCGAGCAATTCCGCGGCGCAGTTGAGGCGTGCCGGATAATTCAATTCCGGCAACTCGAAAATCAGCTCTGGCCATTGCTCGCGCGGCGGCAGGTGGTCGCGCGCAAAAGTGTCGATATGCGCAGTGGTGGCAACACTCAATTCCGGCTCTCCGTCAGATGCCCTCGCCACCCCATTATCCTACGGGGGAGCGCGGCGATGTCCGGCAGAATAACAGCATCGCCGGCTCCCTGCAGTTCCGAAAAAAATCGCGGTAAGCCGATGTCCTGACGTGCCGGTTCTGCCTGGGCGCGAAACTGGCGCAAAGACTGGCGGCGTTGCGAGGGCATGGATGCCGCATGCACTTGCGGCACGCACCGAACAGCGCCCGCCTTGCTGTCCAGCCGGTGCCGCAAGCGGGGGATGCGAAGAGATTACTTGGCGGCCGCCAATGCACGCACTTCGCCGAGCAGCCTGGCGCCATCGTAGCCCTTGGCGGTGACGTCCTTGACCCATTCGGCGGCGATGCCTTCGGCGGCTTTTTCCCAGGCCTTGTACTCGTCGGCGGGCAGGACGTAGATACTGTTTTTGCGCTCCAGCGCCAACTTGCGCGCCGGCTCGACGGTGGCGTCCCACACCTTGCCGATGCCGGCGGAAACCTCCGGGCCGCTGTTGGCGTCGATCACTTTCTTCAAATCGGCGGGCAAGCTGTCGTACTTGGCCTGGTTCATGCCGAAAATGAAGACGGTATTCGACAGCTTGGGAATGCCGGGGGCCGTTTCGGTATGAAACTTGGCAATCTCATGCACTTTGATGGTGGGTACGATTTCCCAGGGCAGCATGGCCCCATCGATGACGCCCTTGGACATGGACTCCGGCACTTGCGGCACCGGCATGGATATCGGCGTGGCGCCCAGCGCTGCGATCAGCTTGGTGCCGAGGCGAGTCGGGCCGCGCAGCTTCAGTCCCTTGAAATCGGCCAAGGTCTTGAGCGGCTTGGAAGTGGTATGGAGCTCCGCGCCGTCGTGGAGGTGGAACACGATCGGCTTCACCCCCTTGAACTCGTTCTGCGCGTTCTTGGTGGCATACCCCCACAGGGCGCGGCTGCCCTTCTCGGCGGAGGAGAACAGGAAAGGCAGCTCGAAGGCCTCGGAGACCATGAAACGGCCGGACTGATAGCCCGGAACGGTCCACACCATGTCGGCGACGCCGTCCTTGGCCTGGTCGAAGAGCTGCGGCGGCGCCCCGCCGAGTTGCATGGCCGGATAGATCTGGCACTTCAGGCGACCGCCGGACTCCTTGTTGACCTTGGCGCACCAAGGTTCGATGAAGCTCGCCTGGGCCGTCGAGTTGGGGGGCAGGAAATGATGCACCTTCAGCGTCACTTCCTGGGCCAGCGCGCCCTGCGCGCCCAGCAGCAGGGCGGCGGACAAGGCCTTCAAGAGGGTGGTTCCAGCGTTGCTTTTCATGATTTGCAGTCTCCTGTCGGGTTTTTTTATGGGTGGTGGATTGACTAATTCACTTGCTCGGTGCAACAACGACGCAACTACGAAACGATGTTCCGCGGCGGGTGGGGCGGTTTCCTGGCGGTACCAAATCAAGCGCCGAAAGTGTGCACCAGGTAAAGCGAAATCACCGGGAAGAATACCAGCAGAATGATGCGTAAAAAATCCGACAGCAGGAACGGGATGACGCCCTTAAAAGTCTCGGTCAGCGGCACATCCCGCGCCAGGCTGTTGATGATGTACACGTTCATGCCGACCGGCGGATGCACCAGGCCGATCTCCACCACCATCAACGCCAGGATGCCGAACCAGATCGATTTGTCGACCGGCGGCATGCCCCAGAAATCCAGCCCCATGACTATCGGATAGAAAATCGGGATGGTGAGCAGGATCATCGCCAGCGCATCCATCACGCAGCCGAGAAATATGTAGATCAGCAGGATCGCGCCCAGCACCAGCAGCGGCGACAGACCGCTGCCCTTGACCATTTCGGCCAGCTCGACGGGCATCTGGGTCAGGGCCAGTGCCGTGTTGAGCATGTCGGCGCCGAGCAGCACCAGGTAGATCATGGCCGTCGCCTGGGCGGTGCCGTGGATGCTGGCGATGACGCCGGGCAGGCGCATGCCGCCGTTCGCCACGGCGAGAATGCCGCAGGCGGCGGCGCCGATCGATGCGGCTTCGGTCGGATTGGCCCAGCCGCCATAAATGCCGACGATGACGACGACGAACACCACGCTGACCGGCAGCACCTTGAGCAAGGCCCGGGTCTTCTCGCTCCAGGGCACGCGCGGGCCGGCCGGGCCGGCCCCGGGATCGAGCAGCACCACGATGCGGATCACCAGCATGTAGCCGAGCATGGCGATGATGCCCGGCAGCACCGCCGCCATGAACAGCTTGCCGATGGATTCCTGGGTCAGCACCGCATAGATCACCAGCGGTATCGACGGCGGGATCATGATGCCCAGCGTGCCGCCCGCCGCCAGCGCACCCGTGGCCAGCGCCCCGGAATAGTTGTAACGCCGCAGTTCCGGCAAGGCCACCTGGCCCATGGTCGCGGCGGTCGCCAGCGACGAGCCGCAGATGGCGCCAAAACCGGCGCAGGCGCCCACCGCCGCCATCGCCACGCCGCCGCGCAGGTGCCCCATGAAGGCATTGACGCAACGAAACAGCGCCCGCGACAAGCCGCCATGGGTGGCGAACTGGCCCATCAGCAGAAACACCGGGATGACGGACAGATCGTAATTGGAGAGCCGCGCATAGGCGAGATTCTTGAGGGAATTCAGCAACGGCAGCCATGCGCCGTCCAGCATCGTCAGATAGCCGCCCACCCCCACCATGAACATGGCGATGCCGATCGGCACGCGCACCACCAGCAGCAGCAGCAGGATGCTGAACATGATGCCGCCGACCAGCATGCCGCTCATGCGCTCATCCCGCGTCCAGCTTGGACTGCGTTGCCGCGAATTTCATCGTAAGCGACATAGAAACCCGCTGCCGCCAGCAGGACGAAACTCGGCACCATCAATGCCTGGGCGATCCATACGGGCCAACCGAGTATGGTCGAAGTTTCCCCGGCAGCATAGATCGAAACCGCACCGGCCCCTGCCCGCCAGGCGATCAGCGCACCGAACAGTCCCACCAGGACAGCGGCCATGCAATTCAAGGCCGACTTGATTGCCGGTCGCGCCGAGTTGGTGAAGAACTCCACCCGCACATGGCCGCGGATCATCTGGCAGTAAGGCAGGAATGCCGCCGAAGCGAAGGCGCAACCCATTTGCATCAGTTCGAAATCGCCGGGAATCGGCAGGCTGAACAGCTTGCGTCCGACAATGGAAATCAGCGACATGATCGTCAGGGCGATGAAGACCATCCCGCCAACCAGACTGAAAGCCTTGCAGGTCGCAAACAGGGCATGGCCGAAGGAATTGCGGGCAAAATCTTGCTCGCGGATGTCCGGCATCGAGGGTTCACTCAAGGACAGTCTCCTCCTGGTGGATCAATCATTCATCCGGCGCTGCGGCGCCGTTATTCTTCCGTTGCGCTCCGGCCTGTCCATTCTCGCCTTGACAGTTTGCACTACGACTCCTGCAGCAGCCCCGCCAATTTGCTACGCTGCAGTTTCCCGGTGGCGGTGCGCGGCAGGCTGTCCACAAAACGTATCCGCCGCGGTCGCTTGAAGCCCGGCAATGCCTCGATGCCCGCGGTCAATTGTAGCCGCGCCTCCTCCGCACGACCCTCGGCGGGCACCACAAAAACCGCAATTTCCGTCAGGCCCTGGGCATTCCTGGCCGCCACGCTGCCCAGTTCCTGCACGCTGTCGCCGCAGGCCGCCAACAGCGCCTGATCCACCGCAATGGTGCTGACCCATTGGCCGGAGATCTTCAGCATGTCGTCGGTACGCCCGGAAAATCCCCAGGCAGCCGGTTCATCGCCGTGCGGCACGAACAGGTCGCCGGGCGAGAACCAGCCAGCGGCGAAATCCCCCTGCGCCTGCAGCGCCGACAGTTGCCAATAGCCGAGCGCCATCGAAGGATGGCGTATCCAGAGGCGCCGCGGGATTCCCTCATCTTCCCCGGCGGGTGCGGGATCGTCGCGTATTTCGGCCATGGGCGCGGGCCGCAGGATGCCGCTGGCATCGGTCGAATACAGCATCAGGCACATGGTTTCCGAGGTGCCGAAACCGCTCATGACGGGTACCCCGGCGGCGGCTTCGAGCGCCTGCCGCACCGAAGCGGGCAGGGATTCGCCGGCGGAAACATACTGGCGCACGCCGGCCGCCGGCAGGCGCGTCGCCCAGCCGCCCTGGACGATCTTGTGGTACAGGGTCGGCACGCTGAACAGCACGCTGGGGCGGTGCCGTTCGCAGATTTCGGCGACGCGCCGGGCGGTGGGCCATTCGCCGTCGAGGATCACGCTACAGCCGAGTTTCAGCCCGGCGAACAGGCTGTTGGCGAGAGCGTAGGCAAAGAACAGTTTCGACGTGGCATACAGGCGGTCGGCCGGGTCAAGGCGCAGCACCTGCTGGGCGAAGGCCGCGCAGCCGTCTACCGCGCGCTGGGCATGGACCACCGCCTTGGGGCGTCCGGTGGTGCCCGAGGTATAGATCCACAACGCCATATCCTCCGGCCGGCGCGACACCGCGTCACGCGCCGGGGCATCCGCCAGCCGCCTTTCCCAGTCGCTGTCGGCAGCGCCGCCCACCACCAACGCCGGCGGCTCGCCGACCACGCCGGCGTACAGGCGGCTGAGCAGGGGCAGCGCGTCGGCTTCGCACCAGATGAAGCGGGCGCCGCTCTCGGCCAGGATGATGCCGAGTTCCTGCTCGAACAGACGCGAGTTCAGCCCCACCGCGACCCCGCCGGCGGCAATCGCGCCGAGATAGGCGATCACCCAGGCTATGCCGTCCGGCGCCCACACCAGCACGCGCTGGTCCGCGCGCAGACCGAGCTGGCGCCACGCCCCCGCGGCGCGGCGCACCGCGTCGCGCAGTTCGCCATAGGCGAGCTGGCGCGCGCCGCACTCCAGGGCGATGCGATGTTCGCTCCCCGCCGCGAGCAGGGTCTCAGCCAGGTTCATATTTACACAGTGGGAGCGGCGATGGATTCCTGCCGCTGGCCGCGCAGCTTGAAGCGCTGGATCTTGCCGGTGGCGGTCTTCGGCAGCTCAGTGGCAAACTCCACCCAGCGCGGGTACTTGTAGGGCGCCAGGAGGCTCTTGACGTGGGCCTGCAACTCCTCGGCGAGCTGCGGCGACGGCTGGACGCCGTTCTTGAGGACGACGTAGGCTTTCGGCTTGACCAGTTCCTGCTCGTCCTGGGCGCCGACCACCGCCGCCTCCAGCACCGCTGCGTGGGTCATCAGCGCCGCCTCCACTTCGAACGGCGAGACATAGATGCCGGATACCTTGAGCATGTCGTCGGAACGCCCGCAATAGATGAAATAGCCTTCCTCGTCCTGGATATATTTGTCGCCGCAGCGGGTCCATGGGCCCTGGAAGGTGGCCAGGCTCTTCTCCCGGTTGTTCCAGTACATGATCGCCGCGGTCGGCCCGCTCACCTGCAACTCGCCGAGAGTGCCGCGCGCCACCGGCTGGCCCGCCTCATCCACCAGGCGGATGGCATACCCCGGCACCGGCTTGCCGGTGCTGCCATAGCGCACGTCGTCGGGACGATTGGAAAGAAAGATGTGCAGCATTTCCGTCGAGCCGATGCCGTCGAGGATGTCCACCCCGCTGTGTTCCTTCCAGCGCCGGCCGATCTCCGCCGGCAGCGCCTCGCCGGCGGAAGTGCAGCGGCGCAGTTTTGGCAGTTCGTCGCGGCGCGGCAGGTCCGGGCTGGACAGCAGGGCGGCGTACAGGGTCGGCACGCCATAGAAAATCGACGGCTGGTGCTGGCGCAGCATGCGGCTGACCGAGGCCGGCGTCGGCCGCTCGGCCATCAGCAGCGCCGTGGCGCCGACCGAAAACGGGAAGGTCAGGCCGTTGCCCAGCCCGTAGGCGAAGAACAGCTTGGCCGCCGAAAACACCCTGTCGTCCTCCCTGATCCCCAGCACCGGCCGGGCGTAGAGCTCGGCGGTGAGGATCAGGTTGCTGTGGATATGCAGCGTGCCCTTGGGCTTGCCGGTGGAGCCGGAAGAGTAGAGCCAGAAGCAGATATCGTCGGCGGTGGTGGGCGCGGTCTGGTGCTCCGGCGCGGCCTGCGCCAGCAGTTCATCCAGTCGCAGCTGCCCCTCGGCGAGAGACGCGCCGCCGGCGCCGGAGACGATCACCTGCTTGAGGTAAGGCGCATTCGCCAGCAGCGGCTGAAAGGCCGGCAGCAGCCCGGCGGAGACGAACAGCACGCTGGCCCGGCTGTCCCGCAGCATGAAGTCGTAATCGGCGGTGGTGAGCAGCGTGTTGGCGGCGATCGGCACCACGCCGGCCTTGATGCAGCCGAGAAACACCGTGGGGAAGTCGATGCTGTCATAGAGCGCGACGAAGACGCGCGCCTCCATAGTCACGCCCAAACCCGCCAGTATATTGGCGCAACGATTCACGCGTTCGGCCACCTGGGCGTAGGTATATTCGCCCTGATCGTCGCGGATCGCCAGCTTGCCGCCGCGCCCGGCCAGGAGATTGCGCCCGATCAGGTCGTCGGCGGCATTGTAGTTGCGGGGAATGTTGACGACGGGAGAAC
>CAYHXK010000039.1:0-12748 GCA_964360125.1 uncultured Sterolibacterium sp. | reverse complement strand
CGCGGAAGTGGATGCCGTGGTGCGGGTTGCGGTCGAGCACGGCGTGCATGGCGCGGTGAATGTGCAACAACATGCCGTTTTTACGGCACCAGTTGGCCAGGCCGGTGTTGGCCGTCAGGCCGCCGGTGAGGTAATCGTGCATGATGATCGGTGCGCCGATTTCCTTGGCGAACTCGGCACGCTCGTACATCATTTCGGGTGTTGGAGCCGTCACGTTCAGGTAGTGGCCCTTGCGCTCGCCGGTTTCGCGTTGCGCTTTCAGTGTGGCTTCCTGCACGAATTCGAAACGATCGCGCCAACGCATGAAAGGCTGGCTGTTGACATTCTCGTCGTCCTTGGTGAAGTCCAGGCCGCCGCGCAGGCATTCGTATACGGCACGGCCATAGTTCTTGGCGGACAGGCCGAGCTTGGGCTTGATGGTGCAGCCCAGCAGCGGACGGCCATACTTGTTCATCTTGTCGCGCTCGACCTGAATGCCCTGGGGTGGGCCGCCGCAGGTCTTGACGTAGGCGATCGGGAAGCGGATATCTTCCAGACGCAGTGCACGCAGCGCCTTGAAGCCGAACACGTTGCCGACCAAGGAGGTCAGCACGTTGACCACGGAACCTTCTTCAAACAGGTCGATCGGGTAGGCCACGAAGGCGTAGAAACACGTGTCGTCGCCGGGTACGTCTTCAATACGATAAGCGCGGCCTTTGTAGTAATCCAGATCGGTCAGCAGGTCGGTCCACACCGTGGTCCAGGTGCCGGTGGAGGATTCGGCAGCCACGGTGGCGGCGACTTCTTCGCGCGGCACGCCCGGCTGCGGGGTGATCTTGAAACAGGCCAGGATGTCGGTATCCAGCGGGGTGTATTCCGGCGTCCAGTAGGTTTGCCGGTATTCTTTTACTCCGGCGTTGTAGGTCTTGACTGCCATGGCAGGCTCCTCGTTTTCGGGTTAAGACAAATATCTTCCACTATGGAAGACCTGTTGCTCTATAGAGCGTGTTGTCACTATAGCCCGATAAAATCATAAATAATAATTGTAATTTTAAATGTTATTCATAGATAATCATCTATATTAACTCCTTCGAGGAAACGGCAATGAAACATGCCACTTTGCGTCAGTTAAAAGTTTTCGAGTCAGTCGCACGCAACCTTAGCTTCACCCGTGCCGCCGGAGAACTGCACCTGACTCAGCCGACGGTATCGATCCAGCTCAAACAACTAAGAGACATCGCCGGCCTGCCGCTACTGGAGCAGGTCGGCAAGCGGGTATATCTGACCGATGCCGGGAGCGAGCTGCTCAAGGTCTGCCACGAGATTTTCGATGGACTGTCGCGCTTCGAGATGCTGGTATCCGACATGAAGGGAGTGAAAGCCGGCAAACTGCGTCTGGCGGTCATCACCACCGCCAAGTATTTCGTGCCACGCCTGTTCGGTTTGTTCTGCCAACGCTACCCAGGCATCGATGTCTCGCTCAAGGTAAGCAACCGCGAACAGGTGTTGCAGCGCATGGCCGACCACCAGGATGACCTGTATGTACTCGGACAACCGCCGGAACACCTGGAGGTGGAGTTTGAGCCCTTCCTGGAGAATCCCTTGGTGGTGCTCGCCGCACGCAACCACCCTCTGGCAACTGAAAAAAATATTACGCCGAAGCGTTTGGCGGAAGAGCAGTTCCTGATGCGCGAGCCAGGTTCCGGCACTCGTCTTGCCACCGAACGTTTTTTCGGCGAGCACGGGCTGAAACTCAAGGTCAGGATGGAACTCGGCAGCAACGAGGCCATCAAGCAGGCAGTCGTGGGCGGGCTGGGTATTGCCGTTTTGTCGGCGCATACCCTGGCGCTGGAACGCAGTAGCGACGAGCTGGCATTCCTCGCCGTCGATGGCTTCCCGATCCGGCGTCACTGGTATGTGGCCTACCCCAAAAACAAGCAACCCACGGTGGTCGCGCTGGCTTTTCTCGAGTTCCTGCGCAAGGAAAGCAAGCTGCTGGGCGAGAACTATTTGCTGGGAATCACGGGTTTTCCCGCGATGGAGCGGGACAAAAAAGGCAAGACCTGAACCGGTATTTCGTTGTAACAGTGATTCCAAATCCGTCTAAAGCCCAAGTTCCGCCGGAAAAGGTTTGCCCGGGTACTGGAAAGCCACCGGCCCATCCGGCCTGGCGTGGACAAACTGATAGACAAACGGATTGTCGGAGGCGAGCACTTCCCCTGGCGTCCCCTCGGCGACGACTACGCCGTCGTGGAGGAAATACGCATAGTCGACCACTTTCAGCGATTCCGACATGTCATAGGTGACGATAATCGAGGTAACGCCGAGCGCGTCGTTCAGGCGCCGGATCAGGTTGGCGATCACGTTGAGCGATATCGGGTCGAGGCCGGCAAACGGTTCGTCGTACATGATCAGCAGCGGATCGAGCGCAATCGCCCGGGCCAGCGCCACGCGCCGCGCCATCCCGCCAGAAAGTTCGTTCGTCAGCATGCATGAGGTGCCGCGCAAGCCGACCGCATGCAACTTCATCAGCACCAGGTCGTTTATCAGTTCTTCGGGCAGGTCAGTCAGTTCGCGCATCGGGAAGGCGACGTTATCGAAGACCGACATGTCGCTGTACAGCCCGCCCATTTGAAACATCATGCCCATATCGCGCCGAAGATCATACAAGCTGTCGTCATCAAGTTCGTGTACCACCTGCCCGGCCACCCTGACGCTGCCGCGCTGCGGCTTGACCTGACCGCCGAGCAGGCGCAGCAAGGTGGTCTTGCCGCTGCCGCTGACACCGAGAATCGCCACCACTTTGCCCTGCGGGATTTTTAGATCGATGCCATTCAGCACCTTACGTTCGCCATAGGCAAAATGCAGGTCGCTAAATTCAACCAGAATTTCCGGTAATTGAGACATTCTCTTCATCACTTGGCGAATTGCATTATTTAATCCAACCGTATCCCGATGGTTCTGTATTTTACCCGCCCAGCGCCTTGTATAGCTGGGCGCCTGTGGATAGCAGGATGCGGCGGGTCTGCACCGCGCCCTGCTGGACGGCAAAAGATTCACGCTGGGCATCCAGCACTTCCAGATAATTCGCTATGCCCGCCTGGTAGCGCGCCTCCGTCAGACGCAGCCGTTCCGCCTGGATCTGGTCCGCCCGCTCCAGGGCGCTCAATTGCTCGGCAAGCTGCTCGCGGGCGGCGAGCAGGTCGGCGACCTCGCGGAAGGCCTGCTGGATGGTTTTCTCGTATTCGGCGACGGCGATGTGCTGGCGCGCCGTGGCCAGGTCGACACTGGCTTGCGTACGTCCTGCATCGAACAACGGCAGACGCAACACCGGCTGAAAGCTCCAGGCGCCGCTGCCGGCATCGAACAAGCCGGCGAGACTGCGGCTGGCCGTACCCAACGCACCGGTGAGCGTGACGCGCGGCAGGAAGGCGGCGCGGGCGGCGCCGATATTGGCGTTGGCGGCAATCAGTCTCTGCTCTGCGGCCAATACGTCGGGACGGCGCAACAATACTTCGGCAGGCAGATCGGGGAGCGGATTGAAAACCATGCTCTGCTCGCTCAGGTTAAGACCTGCAGGCAACTGGTTTGCCGAACCTGTTGGAGCCTGGCCGACCAGCAGGTGCAGTAAATTTTCCGCCGCCGCGCGGCTCCGTTCCAGACTGGCGAGATCGGCGCGCGCCGCCTCAAAGGCGCCATCGGCCTGGAGAAAGTCCAGATCGCCGGCAATCCCGACGCGGCTGCGCTGCCCGGTCAGCATGCGCGACGCGCTGCGGCTGACGAACGTAGCACGGGCCAGGCGCAGGCGCTCTTCCAGTTCGCGCTGGCTGTAATAGGCATTGGCGACATCCGCGATCAGCGACAGGCGAAAGGCGCGCTGCGCTTCCTCGCTGGACAGGTAACTGGCCAGCGCCGCTTCGTTCAAGCGCCGCACGCGACCCCAGAAATCCAGCTCGAAGGAAAGAATGCCGCCGCCGACATCGTAGCGTTGCGCATTCGCCTGACGGCCGTTCAGGCTCAGATCGGCCGGTGTCAGGCTGGCGTTGCGGCTGGCCGAAAAATCCACATTGGGCAGACGCTCGGCGCGCTGGATGCCGTAGAAGGCACGCGCTTCATCGATCCGCAGGGTGGCGATGCGCAGGTCGCGATTGTGCTCCAGCGCCAGGACGATCAGCACTTGCAAGCGCGGATCGGGGAAAAAGTTGCGCCAGCCTTGCGCCGCGAGCAGCACGCCGGGTGTGGCAGTTTCCCTGGAAGTGGATGCGGATGAAGACGGAGACGCGGGCCAATGCGCCGGTACCGGCGCCGCGGGCCGCAGGTAATCCGGGCCGAGGGCGCAGCCGGACAAACCGGCCAAGAGGATCAACCAAACCAGGCGGGGGATGTGCTTACTCATGGTGCTGCCCCTCACTCCCGCCAGCCTCATGCCGATGTCGCGTATGGCCGGGAAAGAGCCGGCGGACGACGACGAAGAAGACCGGTACCAGAAACACCGCGAGCACGGTGGCGGTGATCATGCCGCCCATCACGCCGGTGCCGATGGCATGGCGGCTCTCGGCGCCGGCGCCCGTTGACAGGGCCAGCGGCAAAACCGCGGCGACGAAGGCGATCGAGGTCATCAGGATCGGACGGAAGCGCAGACGGCAGGCTTCCAGGGTGGCTTCGAAGAGATCCATGCCCTCGTCTTGCAGCCTGCGCGCAAACTCGATGATGAGGATGGCGTTCTTCGACGACAGGCCGATGATGGCGATCAGGCCCACCTTGAAATAGACGTCATTGGGCAAGTCGCGCAGGCCCACCGCCAGCACTGCGCCGAACACCCCCAGCGGCACCACCAGCATGACCGCAACGGGAATCGACCAGCTCTCGTAGAGTGCCGCCAGGCACAACAGCACCACGATCAGCGAGATGCCGAACAGCAGCGGCGCCTGCGTCCCCGACAGCCGCTCCTCGTAGGAGGTGGCCGACCACTCGTAGCCGAAGCCGGGCGGCAGCTTCTGCGCGACCTCTTCCATCGCCGCGAGGGCTTCGCCGGTGCTGCGACCGGGGGCCGGGTTGCCGGCGATCTTCATCGACGGCAGACCGTTGTAGCGGTCGAGCTTGGGCGAACCCACCACCCAGCGCGGCGTGGCCAGTTCCGACAGGCTCACCATGCTGCCCTGGTTGTTGCGCACCGCAAGCCGCAGGATATCCTCGACACTCCTGCGCGTATCGGCCTCGGCCTGCATCTGCACGCGCAGGATGCGGCCCTGGCGCACGAAGTCGTTGATGTAGGCGACGCCGAGCACCGATTGCAGCGTGTCGTTCAGGTCGGCGGTAGCCACGCCCAGGGTTTCGGCCTTGATGCGATCGATGTCAAGAAACAGCTGCGGTGCGTCCTCCTGGCCTTCCGGGCGCACGCCGACCAGGCGCGGATCCTGCCCGGCCATGCCCAGTGCAATGTTGCGCGCTTCCACCAGCTTCTCGCGGCCGAGGCCGCCGCGGTCCTGCAAGCGGAAGTCGAAGCCACCCACCGCCGCCAGTTCTGGAATCGGCGGCGGATTGATGGCGAAGGCCATCGCCTGCTTGATGCTGAAGAACATCATGTTGGCGTTGCGAACCAGGGTCTGGGCGGAGTTTTCCTGCCCCGGCCGCTCATCCCAGCTCTTGAGGCGAACAAAGGCGATTGCTGCGTTCTGGCCGCGCCCGAAGAAGGAGAATCCGGCGACGCCGACGACATGCTCGACCTGCGGCAGTTTCAGGTAGTACTGCTCCAACTGCGCCAGCACCTCCAATGTCCGTGCCCGGGTGGCCCCCGGCGGCAGCTGGATGATATTCAGCGAGTAGCCCTGGTCTTCTTGCGGCAGGAAGCTTCCCGGCAGTCTGGCCAGCAACCAGCCGGTGGCCGCGAAGATGACGGCATAGATCACCAGGTAACGGCCGGTTTTTTTCATCGCGCGGCCCACCCAGGAGGTATAACCTTTGGTGGTGCGGGCAAAGAAGCGGTTGAACCAGCCGAAGAAGCCTGTGGTGGGCATCAGTTCCTTGCCCGGCTTGTGTTTCAGCAGCGACGCGCACAAGGCCGGCGTCAGGGTGAACGACATCAGCGCGGAAAACAGGATGGTGAGTACCAGGGTGACGGCGAACTGGCGATAGATCGCTCCGGTCGAACCACCGAAAAACGCCATCGGCACGAACACCGCGGAGAGCACCAGGGTGATGGCGATGATTGCGCCCGCAACCTGATCCATGGCTTTGCGCGCCGCAGCCCGCGGCGCCATACCTTCAGTCGTCATCAGCCGCTCGACGTTTTCCACCACCACAATGGCATCGTCCACCACCATGCCGATGGCGAGCACCATGGCAAACAAGGTCAACACGTTGATCGAATAGCCGAACAAGTAGAGGACCAGCGCTCCTCCCACCAGCGCTATCGGCACGACGATGGCGGGAATCAGCGTGGCGCGGAAGTTTTCCAGGAACAGATACATCACCAGGAATACCAGCACCACTGCCTCGATCAGAGTCTTGGCCACTTCGCGGATGGAGATTTCGACGAATTTCGAGGTATCGTAGGGCACGATCCAGCTGATGCCCTTGGGAAAGAAGCGCGCCAGCTCTGTCATTCTTGCGTTGACCGCCTTCACCGTGTCGAGTGCGTTGGCGCCGGGCGACAGGCGTATGGCGATGGCGGCGGTAGGTTGCCCGTCGATGCGGGCGAGGATCGAATAATCCTGGGCGCCCAGTTCCACCCGCGCCACATCCTTGACGCGCAACGCGGAGCCGTCCGGATTGGTGCGCACCACGATGTTGCCGAACTCTTCCGGCGTGGACAGGCGGCTTTTGATCACGATCACCGCGCTCATCTCTTGCCCGGATACGGCGGGCAACTGCCCCAGTTCGCCGACGGCCAATTGCGCGTTCTGCGCGCGCACGGCCCGCGTCACGTCGCTGGGCGTGAGTTTGTAACCCTGCAGTTTTTCCGGCTTCAACCACAGCCGCATCGAGTATTCGGTGCCGAACAACAGCGCCTCGCCGACCCCGGACACGCGGCGCAGCGGCTCCACCACGTTGGCTGCGGCATAGCTGCCGAGATCGACGTTGTTGAGGCTCTTGTCGGGTGAGAACAGGGATATGAACATGACGTAATTGCGCGCCGTCTTGTTGACCGTCACGCCAAGCCGCCGCACGTCCTCCGGCAGGCGCGCTTCCACCCGCTTGACGCGGTTTTGCGCTTCGACCGAAGCGTAGTCCAGATTGGTGCCTGGCTTGAAAGTGAGCGTCACCGAGCCGACTCCCACCTGCGAGGAGGATTCCATGTAGAGCAGGTTCTCGATGCCGTTCATTTCCTGCTCGATCAGCGCCACCGCCGTATCCTCCACCACCTGGGCGGCCGCGCCGGGATAGACCACGGCAATGTCCAGACCCGGCGGCGCCACCGACGGGTACTGCGAGACGGGCAGATTCTTGAGCGCCAGTGCGCCTCCCAGCAGGATCATGATGGCGATTACCCAGGCGAACACCGGGCGATCGATGAAGAACTTCGCAAACATGGATCAGCCCCCTTGCTTGTTATTGGCGGCAGGCGGCTTGGCCGGAGCGGAGGCTGGTCCGGCGGGCGGTACTCCAGCTGCGCCGGGCGCGGCCTGCGGGTTCCAGGGCAGTGGCTTGACCGGCGTGCCGGGGCGGGCTTTTTGCAGGCCGTTGACGATGACCTGTTCGCCGCCTTTCAGTCCTTCGGTGATGAGGAAATCGCCACCCGCCATGCCGCCGGTCTTGACGGGTTGCGCAGCGGCCTTGCCGTCGGGCGTGACGATCGTCACGAACTGGCCTTGCGGCCCGCCCTGCACCGCGCGTTGCGGCACGCGTAGGGCGCCATCAGCCACGGCGGAGGGGAAGCGGACGCGCACGAACATGCCGGGCAGCAGTTCGCGCTGCGGATTGGGGAACTCGGCGCGCAAGCTGACCGCGCCCGTGGAGGGATCCACCGCCTGATCCGAGAACAATATTTTGCCCGGGTGCGGATAGGCGCTGCCGTCTTCGAGCAGCAGCTCGACTTTCGCCGACTCGCTGCGCTGCAGCTTGCCGGACCTGACTGCGGCTTGCAGACGCAGCATTTCCCCGCCAGGCTGGGTGAAGTTGGCATAGATCGGATCGGTCTGCTCGATCGTCGCCACATGCGTCGGCTCGCCCTTGCCAACCAGGGCGCCCTCGGTCACTAAGGCGCGGCCGATGCGCCCGGAAAGCGGCGCCGGTACGCTGGTGTTGTCCAGGTCGATCTGGGCACGCGTCAGGACGGCCTCCGCCTGCTTCAGCCTGGCTTGGGCCAGGTCGAATTCCTGCTGGCTGATGGCCTTGATGCCGAGCAGCGGCTGATAGCGCTCTAGCGTCACGCGGGCGACAACCACATCCGCTTGCGCCGCAGCCGCGGCCGCCTGGTAGTTGCGGCTGTCGATTTGGAATAGCGCGGCGCCAGCCTTTACGTCACTGCCTTCGGCAAACAACCGTTTCTCTATAATGCCTTCGATGCGAGCCCTTACTTGTGCTGTACGCACCGCCTGCAAGCGTCCCGGCAAATCCTGTGTAAGTGTCACGCTGCCCGGGACGAGTGTCACCACTTCGACTTCCTGGGGCGGTGGGCCGCCAGCGGCGACACCGGCTTGTTTCTGGGCATCTCCGCCGCAAGCCGCAACAATCGCGGCCAGCATGCTTGCGGCGAACATCCGGGCGTGGTGGTAGGCCATCATCTTCACTCCTGGGCTCTGGCGCCCGCAGTTGCATCGGGGTACTCGGAACTACTCAAGAAGCGGGGCATAGGCCCGCAAAAAGCTGTCGATAATTCGTGTAGTCTTGATTTCATCTGCGGCGGAGGAGGTGCTTTCCGGGTTTTTCACGCCGAACAGGTAGCGTGTGCGATCCATGCCCGTCAGCATACCCAACAGCAACTCGCTGGCAAAATCGGCATCATCGCTGCGCAACTGACCGCTCTGCATGGCCTTTTCAATATGGGCAGACAGTTGGCGGAGTGTCTGCCCAGGACCGACTGCATACACGGCGCGCGCTAAAGTTGGAAACCGCTGGGCTTCCGACATCATGGTGCGAAACATGGCGATACCCTCGGGACTCAGTGCCGTAGCGCGAAATGCCTTGGCGAAGCGGATCAGGGTCGAGCGCAGGTCACTCGTGTCGCCATCGAGTGAAACCAGGATACGCTGGGTGCCCACACGAACGACTTCTCCGAACAGGGCATCCTTGCTATTGAAATGATTGTAGAGCGTCTGTTTGACAACCCCGGCCCGCGCGGCAATGTTGTCCATGCTGGCGTGGTAGCCGCTGGCAAGAAAGGCCTCTGCGGCTGCACGCAGCAAGCGTTCGCGGGTATCGCCGGTCAAGGATACAGGTAGGGCAAGCATCGGCTACCGATCAGTCTGTTGTCTTAAATATGGACTGGACAGTCTAGTCAAACCAGAGTGGCAAAGCAAGAACCTGCTATTTTCCCGAGCGTATAGGAAAAGAGGCAGCCGAAGCTGCCTCTTTAGTGAATACCCTGCTTTAGTGTGAGCGCCTGCGCAATTTCTCGATGGCGGACAACTGGGCAATCGCCTCGGCCAGCTCGGCTTGGGCACGCGCGTATTCCAGTTCGGAACTACGGCTGGCCATCGCCTCCTCCGCCCTCCTTTTCGCGTCTATCGCCTTGGCTTCGTCCAGGTCCTTGCCGCGTATCGCGGTGTCGGCGAGTACCGTTACCTTGTTCGGCAGAACTTCCAATATACCGCCAGCAACGAAGAACAATTCCTCGGTCTCCTGATTGGGCAACTTGACACGCACGGTGCCTGCCTTGATGCGAGTCATCAGCGGCATATGGCCGGGCAGAATACCCAGTTCGCCGGCTTCGCCAGGCAACACGACGAACTCCGCCAGGCCCGAGAAGATCGACTCTTCCGCACTGACAACGTCGACGTGGATGGTCATTGCCATTTCATGGATTCCTTATTGAATCGTCTTGGCCTTCTCGAAAGCCTCGTCTATGGTGCCGACCATGTAGAAAGCCTGTTCGGGAAGATGGTCGCATTCGCCGTTGATGATCATCTTGAAGCCGCGGATGGTTTCCTTGAGCGATACGTACTTGCCCGGCGAACCGGTGAAGACTTCGGCGACGAAGAAGGGCTGCGACAGGAAGCGCTGCACCTTGCGGGCGCGATATACCAGCAACTTGTCCTCGGGGGCCAGTTCGTCCATGCCGAGAATGGCGATGATGTCGCGCAATTCCTTGTAACGCTGCAAGGTCTGCTGCACGCCGCGGGCGGTGTCGTAATGTTCCTGGCCGATGACGTTCGGGTCGATCTGGCGCGAGGTCGAATCGAGCGGGTCCACCGCCGGATAGATGCCCAGCGAAGCGATGTCGCGCGACAGCACGACGGTGGCGTCGAGGTGGCCGAAGGTGGTGGCGGGGGACGGGTCGGTCAGGTCGTCCGCCGGCACATACACGGCCTGGATCGAGGTGATCGAACCGACCTTGGTCGAGGTAATGCGCTCCTGCAGGCGGCCCATCTCCTCCGCCAGGGTCGGCTGGTAGCCCACCGCCGAAGGCATGCGTCCGAGGAGCGCCGAGACTTCGGTGCCGGCCAGGGTAAAGCGGTAGATGTTGTCGACGAAGAACAGCACGTCGCGGCCTTCGTCGCGAAACGCCTCGGCCATGGTCAGGCCGGTCAAGGCTACGCGCAAGCGGTTGCCCGGCGGTTCGTTCATCTGGCCATACACCAGGGACACCTTGTCGATGACGTTGGAGTCCTTCATCTCGTGGTAGAAGTCGTTGCCCTCGCGGGTACGCTCGCCCACGCCTGCAAACACCGAATAGCCGCTGTGCTCGATGGCGATGTTGCGGATCAGCTCCATCATGTTGACCGTCTTGCCGACCCCTGCGCCGCCGAACAGGCCGACCTTGCCGCCCTTGGCGAAGGGGCAGATCAGGTCGATCACCTTGATGCCGGTTTCGAGCAGTTCGTTGGTCGAGGCGAGTTCGTCGAACTTGGGCGCCTTCTGGTGGATCGAGCGGCGCACATCGGTGCCTATCGGTCCGGCTTCGTCGATCGGACGGCCGAGCACGTCCATGATGCGCCCCAGGGTCGCGGTGCCGACCGGCACCGATATCGGCTTGCCGGTGTTTTGCACCATCACGCCGCGACGCAGGCCGTCGGAGGAGCCCAGCGCGATGGTGCGCACTACCCCGTCGCCCAGCTGTTGCTGGACTTCGAGCGTCAGCTCGGAGCCTTCCAAAATCAGCGCGTCATACACCTTGGGCATCTGATCGCGCTTGAACTGGACGTCCACCACCGCGCCAATGCACTGAACGATTTCACCTTGACTCATCGTCATTCCCCAAAAACAAATAATTCGTTAGATAGCCGAGCTTTAGCTCTGGCCTAAAGATTCGCTGCATGCAAAATAGTCTTCCAAATTCGCCTGATGCCGCGTCGGCTAAACCGCCGCCGCGCCGCTGACGATTTCCGCAATTTCCTTGGTAATCGCGGCCTGGCGGGTCTTGTTATAGATCATCTGCAAGTCTTTGATGACGGTGCCGGCATTGTCCGAGGCGGCTTTCATCGCCACCATGCGGGCGGATTGCTCGGAAGCCATGTTTTCGGCGACCGACTGGTAAACCAAAGCCTCGACATAGCGCACCAGCAATTCGTCGATCACCACTTTCGAGTCAGGTTCGTAAAGATAATCCCAACTGCCCGTTTTTTCCTCACGCAGCTGATCGCCACACAGGGGCAGCAATTGCTCCATAATCGGCTCCTGCTTCATGGTGTTCACAAATCGCGTGTAGGCGATATAGATCACATCCAACTCGCCTGCAGAGAATGCGTCGAGCAACACCTTGATCGGGCCGATCAGTTTCTCGAGATGCGGCGTGTCGCCCATCCCGGTGACCTTGGAAACCACATTGGCGCCCAGACGCTGCATGAAGCCCAGCCCCTTGTTGCCCAGGCAGGTGACGCTGGCGTTCTTGACACCCGCCTCATCCCATTGTTTCAGGCGTCCCAGCGCCAGCCTTAACACGTTGGTATTGAGGCCGCCACACAAGCCCTTGTCGGTGGTGACGACCACCAACCCGGCACGCTCTATCTTGTCGATCTTGGCAAGGAAGGGATGCTTGTATTCGGAATGCGCCTGCGACAAATCGGCAGCGATACTGCGGATTTTCTCGCCATAGGGACGCGCTGCCTTCATGCGCTCCTGCGCCTTGCGCATTTTCGAGGCCGCGACCATCTCCATGGCCTTGGTGATCTTGCGCGTGTTCTGCACGCTGAGGATCTTGGTGCGAATTTCTTTGCCGCTCGCCATGGTCAGCTCCGTTTGCCCGGCATCAAGCCCAGGTATTCTTGAAGGACTCGACCGCCGCCGCCAGGGCCTTCTCGCTGTCTGCGTCGAGGTCCTTGCTGGCTTCGATTTTTCCCAGAAGTTGGGCATGGCTTTGCTTCAGGTATCCCATCAGACCGGCCTCGAATGACAGCGCACGCTTGACATCGATATCGTCGTAATAGCCTTTGGTGACGGTAAACAAGGTCACCGCCATTTCGGATACTTTCATCGGCGCGTATTGCGCTTGTTTCATCAGCTCCGTCACCAGGCGGCCGCGTTCGAGCTGCTTGCGGGTGGCTTCGTCCAGGTCGGAAGCGAACTGGGCAAATGCCGCCAGTTCGCGGTACTGCGCCAACGCCATGCGGACGCCGCCGCCGAGCTTCTTGATGACCTTGCATTGGGCAGCGCCACCGACGCGCGACAC
>CAYHXK010000038.1:0-12769 GCA_964360125.1 uncultured Sterolibacterium sp. | reverse complement strand
TGGCCCAGCCGCAAGGCGCGGTGCAGGGACGCATCCGCATCACCGAACAGGGCGAAGTGATCGCCTCGAAATACGCCAACCCCGAACTCGGCCGCCGCAACCTGGAGATCTTCGCCGCCGCCACGCTCGAAGCCACCCTGCTGCCGCACCAACACGACGATCCGCGTCCCGAATTCCTGGCGGCGATGGAAGAACTTTCGGCGCACGCCTTCACCGCCTATCGCGACCTGGTGTATGAGACGGAAGGTTTCGAGCGCTACTTCTGGGAATCGACGGTGATCAGCGAAATCGCCGCGCTGAATATCGGCAGCCGCCCGGCCTCGCGCAAGAAGACCACCGCCATCGAGGATCTGCGCGCCATTCCCTGGGTCTTCTCGTGGGCGCAATGCCGCCTGATGCTGCCCGGCTGGTACGGCTTCGGCGCGGCGGTGGCGGCTTACAAGGCGGCGCACGGCAAAGCCGGCATGGCCCTGCTGGCCGAGATGAACCGCGAATGGGGCTTCTTCCGCACCCTGCTGTCGAACATGGACATGGTGCTGTCCAAGACCGACATCGCCATCGCCGAGCGCTATGCGCAACTGGTCCAGGACGAAGCGCTGCGCAACGCCATCTTCCCGCGTCTCAAAGCCGAATGGCAGTCTTCCATCGACGCCCTGCTCGCCATCACCGGCCAGCAGGCGCTGCTCGACGGCAACCCCCTGCTCAAGCGTTCCATCCGCAACCGCTTCCCCTATCTCGACCCGCTCAACCATCTGCAAATCGAACTGCTGCAACGCTACCGCGCCGGCACCACCGAGGGACGCGTCGAGCGCAGCATCTACCTGACCATCAACGGGGTGGCGGCGGGATTGAGGAACAGCGGGTAGACGCTGGCTTCACGTAGAAACCCGTCGCATCAATCGGGTATCCGGATTTCGCTACTTAGTGCTATCTAAGAAAACTCCGATCGGCGGCTGCCATCAGTGCACACAAAGACGCTGTGACTCGTTCCAACGTGCCGCCAGTCGATTCCATTCTGGCGCGCTACCGTTTGAAGCTGCGCAAGCCGGCAATCGAGCTGGCATAACCGGCGCAAATGGCTTTATCGCTTGCGTCCAGGTTGATGGATGGGTTGGGCGCTGACCTTGCCGACCAGTGGAAACTGCTCGGGATGACGAATAGATTCAACAGCCAAGTCGACATCCAACTCGGGCCAGTAGAGGTGACGAAATCCGAATGCCCATAAATCACCAACGCGCGCTGCCGCCGAGCAGCGTCGCCGCCATCTCGCGGATCGCCTGCGCGGTTGCTTGCGGATGCTCGAAGGGCAACAGGTGCCCGCCCTCCACGCGTTTCAGGCGGAAGCGTCCGCGCATCGCCGAAATACCGATGCGCCGCACTTCCTCGGAATCGCGCCCGCCGATGAAGCCGGCCGGCACCTGCAAGTCCTTCAATAGACGGTGCAGGTGGTGCGGCATGGCGCAGTAGATTTTGTATTCGATCAGCGGATCGAACCACAGCACCCGTCCGCCCGCTGCGGGATCTTCGATCATGCCGTGCCGCACATAATCCGCCAGGCACTGCGCATCGAAATGTCGAAACAGCTTGCGTGTGCCGAAGTGCGCCACGGCTTCCGCTGCGCTGGCCCAGTGCTGGCGGCGGTTGAGGGTGGCGCGCGCCGGGGTGACCCGATCGACAAAACCGAAACGCTTGCTCACCTCCAGCCCGCGCGCCTTGAGCGGACCGATGATCGGTGCGTCGAGCAGTATCAGCGCGGAGAAAAGTTCCGGGCGCGCCACAGCCGCCATGAAACTCACAAAACCGCCCAGCGAATGCCCGACGGCGACCACCGGATGCGGCCCCTGCGCAACGAAGTCGACCAGTTCATGCTGCAACGCCGGCCAACCGTCGCTCACCGGATACTCCGGCTGATGGCCGATACGCGGCACATAGCGAATCTCGAAATCCTCTGCCAGCGCGGCGAACAGCTTGTCGTAACAAGGCGCGGGAAAACCGTTGGCGTGGGAAAAAACCATGGGAATCTTGCTCGGCTTCATCGGTCATTCCTGCTTCAGCAGCGCCTTGATCAGCGGCCACTGGCGCCGGCTGACCGGAAGTTTCTCGGCTACATCGCGCAACAGCAATGCCCAGCGGGTCTCGCTGTCGGTTGCGGTCTCGCGTTCGACGCCGAGAATGGCGCTGCGCGCCGCCAGGCAGTTGCGATGCACGCGGACGAAGCGTTCGCCGAACTCCTCTTCGAGATGCGTCAGCGATTCCTCGATCAGGAATTGACGCTCGCGGGTTTGCGCCGTCACGTATTTCTGCTCGGCGCGCAGAAACAGGATTTCCGCCAACGGCACCAGCAGGATGCGGCCGCGCTCGCTGGAGTGCAAGTGCGCGCGTCCTGCCGGCGCCAGGCTGCGCATGGCCGCGGCATCCGGCAAGACGCGCGGCTGACGGCGCAACTTGTCGAGCGCGGCCAGCAGGCGCGGCGCGCTTACCGGCTTGAGCAGATAGTCGATGGCGTTGAGATCGAAGGCGCGCACCGCGTACTGGTCGTAGGCGGTGGTGAAAATCACCGCCGGCGCGCCGGCGCGGCGCGCCAGGTGTTGCACCAGGCCGATGCCGTCGAGGCGCGGCATGCGAATATCCACCAGCATTACATCGACGGGCGCGACCACCGGGTTGATCAGGCTGTCTGGATGCGTCAGCAGTTCCAGCGCCTCGATGCCGTCCGCCGCTTCTGCCACCACAATATTCGGCAGTTCCGCGGATATATCCGCCAGCAAGTTTCTCAGCCGGGTTCGCGCAGGCGCTTCATCATCGACGATCAGCAGGCGTAGCGGCTGCTGGCTCATGCCTGCGGTTCCATGCGGTAGGGGATGGTGATGCGAACTTTATACATGCCGGTTGCACTCACGGCTTCGGTTTCCAGTTGCGCGTCGAGATCGTAGAACAGCATCAACCTTTCGCGGATGTTGGCCAAGGCCATCTGGTTGCCGACATGCTGGTTGGCATGGGCCGCGTAGGGGTTGGTCATTTCGATCAGCAAGCTGTCGCCGCGGCGGGAGAAGCCGATATGAATCTCGCCGGCGGTTTCGCAGGGCTCTATGCCGTGATAAACGGCGTTTTCCAGCAGGGGCTGCAACATCAGCGGCGGCATCAGGGCATCCGGCGGGCAGGCCTGGATATCCCATTTCACTTGCAAGCGGTCGCCCAGGCGCAGCCGTTCCAGGTTGAGGTACTGGCGCGCCACTGCGATCTCGTCGGAAAGCCGCACCAGTTCGCGATTTTCCTGCATCAGAACGCGAAACAGGTCGGACAGTTCCTCCAGCGCGGCCTCGGCGCGGCGCGGATCGGTGCGAATCACGCCGAGCACGGCATTCAGGGCATTGAACAGAAAGTGCGGACGGATGCGGGAGGTGAGGGCCATCAAGCGCGCTTCGGCCAAGGCCGGCGCTTGCAGCCGCGCCCGCGTGGCGAAGTAGGACAGCAAGGCAACCGCGCACAAGCCGGCCCAGAGCAGGGATCGCAACAGGCTTTGCGGGCTTGCCTCAACACCGGACAGCGCGGCGCCCAGCGCATGCGTCGCGGCGGCAGTCCCCAGCGCCACGCCCACCACCAGCGTTGCACCGCCGACATACGGCAGGCGCAACAGAACGCGTTGCAAGGCGCTCAGCAGCAACAGGCTGGCAAACAACGGCGGTTCAATGGCAGCCGCCAGTAGCGCCAATTCCCCCGGCAATGCGGCAAGCTGGCGATTTGCCGCAAGCGCGGCCAGCGCGGCAAGCGCGTTGGCGCCGAGCAGAATGCGCAGCCACACGCCTAGATTGCCGAAGTCGGGCAGGCGGGCCGCATTGGGGTTTTGCCGTATACTTGTCATCTCACGAATGTCGAATGTTCCAGGCTAATTATGACAGACCAGCACATTTATGCCCCAGAGGGTAGTGATACCAGCGGCAAGATCTGGTCGGGCAGATTTACCGAGCCCGTCTCGGATATCGTCAAACGTTATACCGCCTCGGTATTCTTCGACCGCCGCATGGCCCTGCAAGACATTCGCGGATCGCTCGCCCACGCCCGCATGCTGGCCCGGCAGGCGATCATCTGCGCCGCCGATCTCGCCGCCATCGAACGCGGCATGGCGCAGATCCAGGGCGAAATCGAGCGCGGCGAGTTCCGCTGGAACCTCGACGACGAAGACGTGCATCTGAATATCGAGAAACGCCTCACCACGCTGGTCGGCGATGCCGGCAAGCGGCTGCACACCGCGCGTTCGCGCAACGACCAGGTCGCCACCGACATCCGCCTGTGGCTGCGCGATACGCTGGATATCCTCGACGCTCTATTGCGCGGCTATCAAGCGGCCTTGCTCGACCTGGCCGAACAGCACGCGGCGACGCCGATGCCGGGCTACACCCACATGCAGGTGGCGCAGCCGGTGACCTTCGGCCACCACCTGCTGGCCTATGTCGAGATGGCGCAGCGCGACCGCACCCGCCTGGCCGATTGCCGCCGCCGCATGAACCGCCTGCCGCTCGGCGCCGCGGCGCTGGCCGGCACCGGCTTCCCCATCGACCGGGAGTCCGTGGCGCGCGAACTGGGCTTCGACGGCGTCTGCGAGAACTCGCTGGATGCGGTGTCGGATCGCGATTTCGCCATCGAATTCAGCGCCGCCGCCGCGCTGATCATGATGCACATCTCGCGCTTCTCCGAGGAACTGGTGCTGTGGCTGAGTCCGCGCATCGGCTTCATCGATCTGGCCGACCGGTTCTGCACCGGCTCCTCGATCATGCCGCAGAAAAAGAACCCGGATGTGCCGGAACTGGCGCGCGGCAAGACCGGCCGGGTCTACGGCCATCTGATGGGATTGCTGACGCTGATGAAAGGCCAGCCGCTGGCCTACAACAAGGACAACCAGGAAGACAAGGAGCCGCTGTTCGATACGGCAGATACGCTGGTCGACACCTTGCGCATTTTTACCGACCTGGTGCCGGGCATCCGCGTCCAGCCGCAGGCCATGGCCGCGGCACTCAAGCAGGGCTACGCCACCGCCACCGATCTGGCCGACTACCTGGTGAAGCAGGGATTGCCGTTCCGCGACGCTCATGAAGCGGTGGCCCGAGCGGTGCGCGCGGCTGAAAGCAAAGGCTGCGAGCTCGCCGATCTGTCGCTCGAGGAATTGCGCGCCCATGCCCCCGCCATCGCCATCGGCCAGGAGGTGTTCGCCGTGCTCAGCATAGAAGGCTCGCTGGCGGCACGCGATCACATCGGCGGCACCGCGCCGAACCAGGTGCGCGCCGCCATCGCGCGGGTACGCCAGACGCTCGCCTAGGAACGCGCAGCCCCGGCAGGGCATCCGGGCAAATCCCATGGAACGCATCGGCAAGTACCAGATCATCAGCAAGCTCGGCGAGGGCGCGACATCCACCGTCTATCTCGCTTACGACGACTTTGCCCGGCGCCAGGTGGCGATCAAGGTGATGTTCCCGGAAGTCCTGAGCGATCGCGAGAGAGGCCACGCCTACCACCGCATGCTGATCAACGAGGCGGCGCTCGCCGGCAGGATGATGCACCCGCACATCGTGCAGATCTACGATGCGGTGGTGGATGAGGCCTTAAGCTATATCGTCATGGAATATGTGCGCGGCGGGACGCTGGAGCAGTTCTGCACGCCCGGGAATCTGTTGCCGACCGAGCGCCTGGTGGAGATCGTCTTCAAGTGCTCGCGGGCCCTGGATTACGCCTGTCGCATGGGCATCACCCATCGCGACATAAAACCCGCCAACATCCTGCTGACGCAGGCGAACGACCAGGATGCTGCCGGCAGCGACATCAAGATTTCCGACTTCGGCGCCGCGCTCACTCTGGGTACCGACCGGACCCAGGTTGCCGGGGTCGGCTCGCCGGCGTATATGTCGCCGCAACAAATCAGCGAATCGCCCCTCGATCACCAGACCGACATCTACTCGCTGGGCGTGGTGATGTATCAATTGCTGTGCGGCCGCCTGCCGTTCCAGGCGGGCAACAACTTCAGCATGATGTACCAGATCACCCAGGTCGAGCCGCCGCCGCCATCGGCCTTTCGCAGCGACATTCCGCCAGGCCTGGATGCCATCGTCGGGCGCGCCATGAAGAAGAGAATCGATCTGCGCTATGCCGCCTGGGACGAGTTTTCCCATGATCTGTCCCTGACATTCCGCAATGAGCAACTTTCGGCGAACCAGCAGGGGATTCTGGACAGCGAGAAATTCGCGACCTTGCGCGCGTTGCGCTTCTTCAGTGATTTTTCCGATGTCGAAATCTGGGAAGTGGTGCGATTTTCGAAATGGGAAGTGGTGTCACCCGATACCGTCATCATGAAAGACGGCGAGCCCGGCGATTTTTTCTGCTTCCTCACCGAGGGCAAGGTGCGCGTGAGCAAGCGCAAGCACACCCTCGACCTGCTCAGCGCCGGCGAATGCTTCGGCGAAATGGCGCTGATCGGCAATCACAACCGCATCCGCGGCGCCGACGTGATCGCCCATAGCGTCGCCAAGATCATCACCATCCGCGGCGAATCCCTGCGCCAGGCCTCGGCATCCTGCCGCATGCATTTTTACCAGGCTTTCCTGGAAGTCCTCGCTATCCGCCTGGGTCTCGCCAACATTCGCCTCACCACGATCTGAAACGTCTGGCGCTTCAGTGCTTAGACGGTGGCAAGACCTTCCAACTGCTTCTGCAACTCGCCCGCCTGATACATTTCCTTCATGATGTCGCAGCCGCCGACAAACTCGCCGTTAACGTAGAGTTGGGGAACCGTCGGCCAGTTGGAATAGTCCTTGATGCCCTGGCGTATCTCCGGTTCGGCCAGCACATCCACCGTGGCGAATTGATTGACGCCGCAGGCTTTGAGAATCTGCACCGCCGTGGCGGAGAAACCGCACTGCGGCGCTTGCGGCGTACCCTTCATGAAGAGGACGACCGGGTTGCCGGTCACGGTGTCATGTATCTGTTTTTTCGCATCCATTTTTAGTACTCCAATAATAGTTGATAAACTTTGTCGGGTATTATTCTAGCCAACCCAGACCTTTGCCGTCAAGCTTAATGCTACACCCGTCCGCCAGATACTCGCACGATACCTGCCAGGTCGCGATGCTGCTGGATTTCCCGGAAACCCGCAGCCCGCAGCAACTCATGGACCAACATGGCTTGATCGTAACCGTGCTCGAACTGCAACCAGCCACCAGGCTTGAGGTGATGCGGCGCGGCGCCGACAATCCGGCGTAGCGCCTCCAACCCATCGGCGCCACTAGCCAAAGCCTGCGGCGGCTCGAAACGCAAGTCGCCCTGACTGAGATGCGGATCGCCCAGAGGAATGTAGGGCGGATTGGCGACGATCAGGTCGAAGCGTTCGCCATTAAGCGCCGCGAACCAGTCGCTTTCGACCAAGCGCAGTGTGACGTTGTAGGTTGCGGCGTTGCGCTGCGCCACGGCCAGCGCGTCCGGAGAGATGTCGGCGGCTGTCACCGTGGCCCTTTTTGCAGTGAGTTCCAACGCCAGCGACACGGCGATGCAGCCGCTGCCGGTGCCGAGTTCCAGAATGCGCGGCTGGGGCATGCTGGCTACTTTAGCTATGCCCAGTTCGACCAACAGTTCGGTTTCCGGCCGTGGGATCAGCACTGCCGGCGTCACTTCGAACAATCGGCCATAGAATTCGCGCGCCCCGGTGAGGTAGGCGATCGGCTCGCCCGCGGCGCGCCGTCCCACCAATTCCGCAAAGCGTGCGGCGGCCTCGGCCGGCAATTCATCCTCGCGGTGGGCCTCAAGATGAGCCGCCGCGCAAGCCAGCGCATGGCGCAGCAGCCGCTTCGCTTCACTGATGGCAATGTTGTTACGCGCCGCAGCGAGGGCGGCGGTAATTGTGGTCATGCGCTTTCAGACAATGCGGCGAGCAGTTCCGCCTGATGCTCCGCCGTCAGCGCGCCGACCAGCTCGTCCAGGTCGCCGTCCATGATGGCGTCGATCTTGTACAGGGTCAGGTTGATGCGGTGATCGGTGATGCGGCCCTGCGGGAAATTGTAGGTGCGGATGCGCTCGGAGCGGTCGCCGCTGCCGATCAGGGACTTGCGCGTCGAGGCGATCCTGGCCTGCTGCTCGCGCGTCTGCTTGTCCTTGATGCGCGCCGCCAGCACCGCCAGCGCCTGCGCCTTGTTGCGGTGCTGCGAGCGGTCGTCCTGGCATTCGACGACGATGCCGGTGGGCAAATGGGTGATGCGCACCGCCGAGTCGGTCTTGTTGATGTGCTGGCCGCCGGCGCCGGAAGCGCGATAGGTATCGATGCGCAGTTCGGCCGGGTTGATCTCGACCTCGGCCAGCGCATCCGCCTCCGGCAGCACCGCCACGGTGCACGCCGAGGTGTGGATGCGGCCCTGCGTCTCGGTCGCCGGCACGCGCTGGACGCGGTGCCCGCCCGACTCGAACTTGAGCTTGGAATAGGCGCCGTTGCCGACGACGCGGGCGATCACTTCGCGGTAGCCGCCGAGTTCCGACTCGCTGGCCGAGATCACCTCGACCTGCCAGCGCTGCCGCTCGGCATAGCGGCAATACATGCGGAACAGGTCGCCGGCGAACAGCGCCGATTCGTCGCCGCCGGTGCCGGCGCGGATTTCCAGGAACAGGTTGCGCTCGTCGTTGGGATCGCGCGGCAACAGTGCCTTGCGCAGTTCCTCCGCGACACGCGCCACTTCCTCGCGGCAGCGCGGCAGCTCGTCCTCGGCGAGCGCCTTCAGCTCCGCGTCGGCGAGCATCTCCTGCGCATCCCGCAGCGCTTCCTCCGCTTTGCGGTACTCAGCATAGAGCGCCACCACCGCTCCGATCTCGGCATGCTCGCGGGTCAGCCGGCGATAACTGTCCATGTCCCGCGCCGCGCCCTCCTCGCCCAGCAAGCGGTCGAGTTCGGTCAGTCGACCGGTGAGTTGTTCGAGTTTGTCGCGTATGCTCTGTTTCATAATGACGAGTCAATAGTTGGCGGCGCGCATGATACAGCGCACGCCGCCGGCCCGAGACAGCTACTCTCCGTGGTGTAAGTGGTAAATGCGCGTGATCAACTGCGCCAGTTGGTTGCGTTCGTCGCCCTCGGCCTGATTGAGGGCATGCGTCGGCGCATGCAGCAGCTTGTTGGTGAGGCCGTGCGAGAGCGCCTCCAGTACCTGCTCCGGACTGTCGCCGCGCGCCAGCAGTTTGTGCGCGTGCTCCAGTTCATGGCGGCGGGCGCGTTCGGCGGCATCCCGCAAGGCCCTGATGGTCGGCACGGCTTCACGGGAATCCATCCAGTGTAAAAAACTATCGACGCGCGTATCGATGATCTCTTCCGCCTCGACCACTGCCGCCTGGCGCGACTCCATGCCGTTTTCCACGATCTGGCCGAGATCGTCGAGGGTATACAGAAAGACATCGTCGAGCTTGCCGACCTCGGCCTCGATGTCGCGCGGCACCGCCAGATCGACCATCACCATCGGCCGATGGCGGCGCGCCTTGATCGCCCGCTCGACCATGCCCAGGCCGATGATGGGCAGCGGGCTGGCGGTGCAGGAAACCACGATATCGTAGTCGGCAAGGCGTCCGGCGACTTCGTCGAGGCGCATGGCATCGCCCTGAAACCGCTGCGCCAGCGCCTCGGCGCGCTCCAGCGTGCGGTTGGCGATGGTGATGCGCTGCGGCTGGTGGCCGGCGAAATGCGCGGCGCAGAGTTCTATCATCTCGCCGGCGCCGATAAACAGCACCCGCTGACCCGCCAGGGTCTCGAAAATGCGCGCCGACAGATGCACGGCGGCGGCGGCCATCGAAACGATGTTGGCGCCGATGGCGGTGGTCGAGCGCACTTCCTTGGCCACCGCGAAGGTGCGCTGAAACAACTTGCCCAGCAAGGTGCCGAGCGTGCCGGCCTGCTCCGCGGTGCGCGCCGCCTGCTTCATCTGGCCGAGGATCTGCGGCTCGCCCAGCACCATCGAATCGAGTCCGCTGGCGACGCGGAACATGTGGCGCACCGCATCGCGTTGCGGAAAGGTATAAATATAGGGGCGGATCCGATCGGCCGGCAGCGCATGGTATTCGGCCAGCCACTCGGCCGCCGCGGCGGGATGCTCGGCGGCGCAGTAGAGTTCGGTGCGATTGCAGGTGGACAGGATCGCCGCTTCGCGCACCGGCTTGACGCGCACCAGGTCGCTCAAGGCCTGGGACAAGCGTTCCGGCAAAAATACCACCTGCTCGCGCACAGCCAGCGGCGCGGTATGGTGGTTGATGCCGAGGGCGAAGAGCTGCATGGTCTTTAGGCCGCGATCCTGAGTAAAATCCATACAAATTATAGCATTGCCCATGCCCGACACCCAGCCATGGGAGTTCCGGCGATACTGGATGCGCAAGAGATCATCCATGCAAACCCTGCACCGGCAATTGTTGCCGGGGAAACAACGGGCTTGCGTTTCATTCCCGCATTAAATCCGCGGCACTGATTCAGCAGCCGCTTGGCTCAATCCGCGCGGCCAGCCGATGGATAGGTTTCCCTTTGCCCAGCACACGACTTGCGGATGTACGACGCTGTTTAGGCACTTTATTTGCTTAGATTCAGACAGGACACTAAAAAATATCGTCAAGCAAGGGAAAGTCCATGAACAAGGATTTCATGATCCAGTGGCTGCTGGATGGATTTGAGTCAGACCGGTTTAACCCCGATAAACCCGGCGCAGTTGATCCCACGCAAATGAACCGGGCGGTTCAGACCGAACTGTCGCGCCTCTCCGAACTGACTTACAGAGAAATCGAAGCGCTTTACTACTCTTCCACGGATGATTTCGTCTGTGATTGAATCGCTTCTTCCGGTCTAGCCACATTCCCACAATCCGGGCGGGTCACCGCCCAGCTGTATAATCCACGCAGTTACTCCCCTGGTCTTGGACAGCCGGACATCATGGCGGCTGTTCGATGATGGCCGGAGTTTTGAGTGCGCAGCGGATTGCGCATGGTCCAACTGTTCCGTCACTTGTCTCGAAGAGGAAAACATGGCCCACCTGTTTGAACCGTTGCGCCTGCGCGGGGTCACTCTGCCGAACCGAATCGCGATCTCCCCCATGTGCCAGTATTCCGCAACCGACGGCTGTGCCAACGAATGGCATTTTGTGCATTACGGCAGCCGGGCGGTCGGCGGCGCGGGCCTGCTGATCAGCGAGGCCACGGCGGTGCTGCCGGAAGGCCGCATCAGCCCCAGTGACCTGGGTCTGTGGAACGATCTGCAGATCGAGCCGGTGAGGAGAATCAATGCTTTCATTCATGCGCAAGGATGCATCTCCGGAATCCAGTTGGCGCATGCCGGTCGCAAGGCTTCGACTCCAGTGGGTTGGCAAGCGCAACGCACGCTGCCCGCCGACGAAGGCGGCTGGCTAACGGTGGGGCCGTCGCCGCTGGCATTCAGCGATGCCCACGCCATTCCCCATGAGCTGGACCACGCCGCCATCGCTGGCGTGGTGCGCGCCTTCGCCGATGCAGCCGGCCGCGCGCTTGCCGCTGGTTACAGAGTTGTCGAGATTCATTCGGCCCATGGCTATCTGCTCCATCAGTTTCTCTCGCCCATCAGCAACCAGCGCAAGGATCAGTATGGCGGAAAATTTACAAACCGCTGCCGCCTGTTGTGCGAAGTGGTTGCCGCGGTACGTCAGGTCTGGCCGGAGGATTTGCCGCTGCTGGTACGCTTGTCTGCCACCGATTGGCTGGAGGACGGCTGGTCACTCGATGAGTCGGTCGAACTTTCCCGCCGGCTCGCCACGACGGGCGTAGATCTGATCGACACTTCCTCCGGCGGAACCTCGCTGCAGGCCAAGTTTCCGGTGGGGGCGGGCTACCAGACTGGCTTCGCCGAACGCATCCGCCGCGAGGCCGCTATCGCCACCGGCGCCGTTGGCCTGATCACCGAGCCGGCCCAGGCCGACCACATCCTGCGCAGCGGACAAGCCGACCTGGTGCTGCTCGGACGGGAAGTGCTGCGCGACCCTTATTGGCCGATGGCTGCGGCACGCGCACTGGGACATGCGGCGCCGTGGCCGGCACAATATCTGCGAGCCGCACCGACGGCCGCCCCGTCGCGGCAACCAGCCTGAAATGGCAACGCGGGTTTCAGGGAAGCCCCGAAACCCGCGTCAGTATTGGTGGCCAGGGGCGGAATCGAACCGTCGACACGCGGATTTTCAATCCGCTGCTCTACCAACTGAGCTACCTGGCCGTGCGCTGCCTATGCAGCAATTGGACGCGAAATTATAGGCGTGAAGCACGCTTGAGTCAAAGAAATAGCTGGGCTAGCGCAATTCGACTGCAAACCAGGGGATGTGCAACGCCGCAGCACCAGTCTCCAATCATGATTTCCGCATGCCCATGATCAACCGAGACAGTTGAGTCCATTCGCCTCGCATAGTATTCGCTTGACATAGGCCAGAAATATCCACAGCCAGAACAACAGGAAAAATGCAACGACCGGGATATGCCGGTCGATCACCAGTCGGGGCGTGATGCAGCGCACCGCCCGGATCACCGGGCCGGTGATCACTCGAAACAGCTGATAAACCGGATTCGTCGCCCGCCGGCTGCCGGCAAGTAAAGCCAGCAAGCCCTGTCCCAGCAGCGTCAGCAACGCCACTTCGGTGAGAGCGCGCAGGATGCTGATGATGAGTAGTTCCGGATTCGCCATGGTATTGTTGCACCTCCAACTTTGATGCAGGATTGAACAGATGAGTTACGAGCACTGGCGTCATTATGCCCGCGG
>CAYHXK010000037.1:8099-12834 GCA_964360125.1 uncultured Sterolibacterium sp. | reverse complement strand
CACGTGCTGCTGAAGAAACTCGGCTGGTGGGACGACCTCACCGAGGAGGAGAAGAAGAAGGCCGAAGGCAAGAACTGGAAGACCGATCCCTCGGGCGGCATCATCCGCGTCGCCATGCAGGTGCATGGCTGCCATCCCTTCGGCAACGCCAAGGCGCGCGCGGTGGTGTGGAACTTTCCCGATCCGGTGCCGGTGCATCGCGAGCCGCTGTATTCGATCCGCGCGGACATGGTCGAAAAATACCCGACCCACGACGACAAGAAGGCTTTCTGGCGTCTGCCGACACTCTACAAGAGCGTGCAGCAGAAGAACAAGGATATCGGCAAGGAATTCCCGCTGATTCTGACTTCCGGCCGGTTGGTGGAATACGAAGGCGGCGGCGAGGAGACGCGCTCCAACCCGTGGCTGGCGGAATTGCAGCAGGAAGCTTTTGTCGAGATCAACCCGAAGGCCGCCAACGATCGTGGCATTCGCAACGACGACTGGGTCTGGCTGAAGACGCCGACCGGTGCTCAGCTCAAGGTGCGCGCGCAAGTGACCGAGCGCGTCGGCAGCGATACCTGTTTCATGCCCTTCCATTTTTCCGGACACTGGATGGGCGAAGACATGCTCAAGTACTACCCGGAAGGGGCGCACCCGCTGGTGCGCGGCGAGGCGGTGAATACCGCCACCACCTACGGCTACGATTCCGTGACCATGATGCAGGAAACCAAGACGACCGTATGCCAGGTCGTCAAGGTCTAAGGGGAGACAACTATGGCACGAATGAAATTCCTCTGCGACTCGGAGCGCTGCATCGAGTGCAATGGTTGCGTGACCGCCTGCAAGAACGAAAACGAAGTTCCCTGGGGTATCAATCGCCGCCGCGTGGTGACCCTCGGAGACGGCATGCCGGGCGAGAAATCGGTATCGGTGGCCTGCATGCACTGCTCGGATGCGCCCTGCATGGCGGTGTGCCCGGTCGATTGCTTCTACCATACCGACGAGGGCGTGGTGCTGCACGACAAGGACCTGTGCATCGGCTGCGGCTACTGCTTCTACGCCTGTCCGTTCGGCGCCCCGCAGTATCCGCAAAGCGGCGCCTTCGGCGTGCGCGGCAAGATGGACAAATGCACTTTCTGCGCCGGCGGTCCGGAAGCCGATCATTCCGAGGAAGAGTTCAACAAATATGGCCGCAACCGTCTCGCCGAAGGAAAACTGCCGCTGTGCGCCGAGATGTGCTCGACCAAGGCGTTGCTCGGCGGCGATGGCGATGTCGTCTCGGAAATCTTCCGCGATCGCGCCACCCGGCGCGGCAAGGGCGGCGAAATGTGGGGCTGGGGAACGGCTTACGGCAAATCGGGGGGCAAGCAGGAGACCAAGAAGCCGGAGGGAAAATCATGAGCAAATTTACTTTGGCCATGCTGGCCATCGCCATGGCGCTTGGACTGGAAGCCTGCGGCGAGAAGGAAAAAGTGATCGTCTATAAACCCGGCAATTACCAGGGGAAAGCCGACCACAAGCCATGGGAAAACGCCGCCTTTGCCGGCGACAAAGCCAAGTGGGACGGCAGTATCCGCGCCCGCGGCCAGAACCAGAATGAATTCAAGCGCATCGCCGACTGAGGAGACGCCATGAAACACATGCACATCATATTGACGCTCCTGCTCTGTGCCATTGTCACGGGGGTGGCGCAGGCCAAGCTGCCGCCGCCGAGCGAGGAAGCCAAGGCCAAGGCGGAAGAAGCCAAGGCCAAGGCTGCGCATGGCGACAAGGTCTCGGCTTACCAGCTTTGCAAGTCGCAGGACAAGGTGGCGGAACGCTATCAAAAGAACCAGAAGGGCAAGGGAGCCAAACCGGCGGCATCGACTTGCCAGGATCCCGGCCCATTCCAGATGGTTGCTTCTGCTCCGGCTGCTGCGCCGGCACCCGCTCCAGCACCTGCACCGGCGAAGAAGAAATAACGCCGCTAACCGACGAGGATGCGACAGATGGCCCACGTTAACCCGAGTTCATGGCTGCGCTCATTCCTGGTGGCCGCATGCTTGTATGGCATGTACCTGGTGGGTGCGCATGCCGCGGATGCCCCAACCACGCCTGCGCCGCCTCAAGCCCAGGCGCAGAAGCCAGGCGAGGCGGCAGCGCATAATGCCGCAGCATACTGGCGCCAGGTGCGCTCCGGCGATCCTGGAGTCACTACCGTACGCGGGACCGAGACCGGCGTACTGGTTTCTTCTGACGGCAATACCTGGCGCCAGATTCGCAACGGCCCGATCATGCTTTATGGCGGCGCACTAATACTCTTGGTCATCCTTGCCATCACGCTGTTCCATCGTTGGAAGGGCGCCATCCGTCTCGAAGGCAAACCGACCGGGCGCAGCATGGCGCGCTTCAGCGACTGGGAACGACGGGTGCATTGGCTGGCGGCGATCAGCTTTGTCCTGCTGGCGTTGACGGGGCTCAACATGCTGTTCGGCAAAAACATACTGATGCCGGTGATCGGGCACGGGCTGTTCTCCTGGCTGGCTGCAATGGGAAAATATATTCACAATTTTCTTGGTTTTGTCTTCGCCGCAGGTGTGGTCCTGATACTCGTCACCTTCTACAAGGACAACTTCTGGCATGCGTCTGATGCCAAATGGATCGCCAAGGCCGGTGGTCTGGTGTCGCGCGAACACGTTCCCTCGCGCCGCTTCAACTTCGGCGAGAAGACCTGGTTCTGGTTTGGCGTCGGCCTGTTCGGTCTGACGATGATCGCCTCGGGTTTTTCCCTGCTCTTCCCCAACCTGTTCGAAACGCGCTTTGCCATGCAGACGGCGGAAGTCATCAATGCCATCGCAGCCGTCCTACTCCTGGTCATGTCGCTCGGTCATATTTATCTTGGAACCATCGGCGTCGAAGGCGCCTACCAGTCGATGAAAACCGGCAAGGTGGACGAGACTTGGGCCAAGGAGCACCACGAACTCTGGTACAACGAACAAAAACTGGGCGAGACCAAGTAGGGCGCGCAGAACCGAAGTTGTGCCGTTGCGCGCGTAGGTAAGAGTACCCCGGCCTGGCAGGCATGGCACACAGCCTGTCCATGTGTTTGCGACATGCCGCCGATGTGTTCAGCACTGAGCGGTCAATGCACGGCCTCCATCAGTCGCTGATCTTCCCCCGGGCAATCTTGATCTGTCCCCGCTTGTTCTTGCTCTCGAGGCGTTTTTTCTGCGAACTGCGCGTCGGCTTGGTCGGTCTGCGCGGCTTGGGCAGCTCGGCCACGCTGTCGATCAGTTCATGGAGCCGACGCAAGGCTTCGTCACGGTTCTTCTCCAGGCTGCGGAATTCCTGCGCCTTGATGACGATCACGCCATCGTTGCTGATGCGCTGATCGTTCAACAGCAACAGCCGTTCCTTGATGATTTCCGGCAGGGATGAAACGGCGATGTTGAAGCGCAGATGTACGGCACAGGAAACCTTGTTAACCTTTTGGCCGCCCGCGCCTTGGGCGCGTATCGCGCTGATTTCGATCTCGCCGGGAGGGATGCTGAAGGTTTGCCGCATGGTCGTCGTATAAAAATCCGGGTTCATGCAATTGTGCGCAATTGTCACCAATTGCCTGTTAAATTGTAACAGTGAAGAAAATTCACATTATTCACTTCGAGGCGAAGCAGCCGGACCCCTGTCTTTCTTATCATGCGCTTGCATACCGAATACCATGCCTCGGTCGAGGAGATCGGCGCGCTGGAATGGGCCGAACTCGATCTGCACGACGATCCGTTCATGAGCCATGCCTTTCTGGCGGCAACCGAGCGTCACCGGGCGGTTTCTCCGCGGATGGGTTGGCATCCCCGGCATGTCGCCTTACGCGATGACGCCGGGCTGCTGGTTGGCGCTTTGCCGCTGTATCTCAGGACGCATTCCTTCGGGGATTTTTCGCGCGACTGGAATTGGCCCGCGGCCTTCGAACAACACGGCGTCCGCTACTATCCCAAGCTGGTCAGCGGCATCCACTACACTCCGGCGACCGGCCCGAGATTTCTGGTCAGGCGCGGGGTCGAACGCCTGCCCGTGGTCCAGCAACTTATCGCTGCGGCGCTGGATGGAGTACGGGAATTCGGTTGCTCCTCCTGGCAATGCCTGTTCGCTGAAGAAGACGAGAATGCCGGCCTGGCACAAAACGAACTGCTGCTGCGGCGCGGCTGCCAGTTTCATTGGCAGAACCGGGACTACCGCGATTTCGAGGATTTCCTGGCGAGCTTTTCCTCCGAAAAACGCAAGAAGGTTCGCCGCGAACGGCGTCGCGTCGCGGAATCGGGTTTGCGCCTGGAAGTTCTGCACGGCGACGAGATTGCGCCTGAATTATGGAAAGACATCTACCCGCATTACCTTTCCACGTTCGAGCGTTACGGCAATCATGCCGCCTTCCCGCCGGAATTTTTCACGGATGTGGGACTTGGCTTGGGGCGGGGCATGGTGGTGTTCCTGGCGCGTGACGGCATGCGGGTGGTCGCGGCGGCCATCTGCTATCGCAGTGGCACGACCCTGTATGGGCGCCACTGGGGAGCGGAGGGCGACTACCACAGCCTGCATTTCGAGCTCTGCCTGTATCAAGGAATCGACTACTGCATCCGCCACGGCTTGTCGCGTTTCGAGCCGGGCGCGCAGGGGGAACACAAGGTCAGCCGGGGCTTCTCGCCCCAGGCGACCTGGTCCGCATTCTGGATCGCCGATCCCGGAATGCGCCGGATGATCGCGGATTACCTGGTGCGCG
>CAYHXK010000037.1:0-7999 GCA_964360125.1 uncultured Sterolibacterium sp. | reverse complement strand
TTCTGGATCGCCGATCCCGGAATGCGCCGGATGATCGCGGATTACCTGGTGCGCGAGCAGACGGCGATGGTTTCCTACCAGGATGAGATGGCCGAACATGAACCCTACAGGAATTCCGGCAGCGCAGAATCGGGCGCATTGCGGCCTGTCGCGGGAGTTTAGATTTTCCCAGTTCTGTGGCGCATGAATTTCCCGCTGGCATTATTTCGACAGAAAACCTGTCCAACTTGTGCCGGCCACCGCTAGCTATTTGCCGCATCCTGAGCCATCGGGATCGGCAATCGTGAGTTCCTCGGAAGAGAACTTCTGCCGTAACAAATGAACCACCTTGTCGCGGTGATCGGCCCCGGTTAGAACCGCAACCTTCTTGCTTTCCAGTGTTTTCAATAGAGTCGCGATGTTGTCGGCCAAATGTTTATCGCGGCTCTGATAAAAGTCGGCCACTTCTTGATACTTCGTTCCAGCGGTAGCCTTGTCGAGGTAGGTGTAATAAGCGTTGCAAATATCCGCATATTTATTGCCGTTGAACTCAGCCATGGAAAAAGTATGTATGGCAACATCCCGCGGCTTGTTGAGATCATTGAGAACCTTGTTTACCGCCTCGAACCGCGGATCGGCGTCCATATTTTTCTCTAACGACTTGATCTTGCGAATACTCGTTTCAGCTATTTGAAAAGCATCGTCAGGAAGAATTTGGCCAGCCCAATCATCGCCGAACCAGTCAAACCCAAATATCCTGGTGCGAGGAAACAAATCCTTTATATTTACCATTTCTTCTGGATAAAACCTGCGTAACTCGGATGATGGCCGCTCAACGTCTTCCGGCCGGACTTCCACGCCAATTGCATCCGGAACCCAACGCTGAAGTAGTGTCGTAATTGCGCTATAGGGATAATTGGTGTTGGTTTTATGGAAGCCATGAATGGTCGCGACAACAAGAACGCAATTCTGGGCAGCGGCATTCAAGGATGTAAGCAATGCGATGGCACAGACGTATATTCTGAAGCGTTCTATTCTTTTGTTGGACATAAATTTGACTTCAAAATAGTTGGGCGGACAGTTTCACAGACTCTGAAAGTTCCTGCCGAAAATATAGCAGAACTTGTGATTGCCCCGATGCCCTGACCGCGAACTTGATATAAATCCCGGATTTGTATAGAATCCCGCCTCTTTCCACCTTGCTCCACCCGAACCGCATGCGGGGGGGCTTTATATCCTTAAGGAGATTGCATGCGACATTATGAAGTGGTTTTTATCGTCCACCCGGACCAGAGCGAACAAGTGCCGGCGATGATCGAGCGTTACAAAACGCTGGTTTCGTCGCGTGCCGGCATCATCCACCGCCTTGAGGACTGGGGCCGCCGGCAGATGGCCTACCCGATCCAGAAGGTGCATAAAGCGCATTACGTGCTGATGAACATCGAGTGCGACGGCGAGACGCTGGCGGAACTCGAGAATGCCTTCAAGTTCAACGACGCCGTGCTGCGCCACCTGACCATCAAGACGAAACAGGCGGTCATCACGCCCTCGCCGATGATGAAGGAAGAAAAATCCAGGTCGTTGACCTCGGCTGCTCCTTCAGCGCCTGTCGCGTCGGCCGATGTTCCAGTCGAGGCTAGTGCTGCCGTCTGACAATCGCACCGTGCTGACGGGCAAGTTGCTGGAATTGGCAACATTGCGCTACACCCCGGCGGGCATCCCGGCGCTGAATTTCCGGATTGCCCACGTCTCGGAGCAAGTCGAGGCCGCCACCAAGCGGTCGGTGGAGTGCGAAATGCCGGCGTTGGCACTGGGGCAGACGGCCCTGCTGCTGGCGGGAGCCAAGCCCGGCGACCAACTCCGGCTGACCGGTTTTCTGGCGGCGAAAAGTCTTAAGAGCAGGACCCCGGTCCTGCATGTTAACGAGATAGAATTTTTGGAAGGAATCAATCATGGCATTTAAACCAAAGTCCAAGCTTGGAGCCAAGCGCAAGGACGACAAAGGCCGCAGCCTGTTCAAGCGGCGCAAGTTCTGTCGCTTCACGGCGGAGAAGATCGCCGAAGTCGATTACAAGGATGTCGAAATCCTCAAGGATTTCATCACCGAGAACGCCAAAATCATGCCGGCGCGCATCACCGGCACCAAGTCCGGCTACCAGCGCCAGCTGTCGACGGCGATCAAGCGTGCGCGGTTTCTGGCGCTGCTGCCCTACACCGACCTGCACGCCTAATCCGGAGAACGATCATGCAAGTGATATTGATGGAAAAAGTCGTAAATCTCGGCGGTCTCGGCGACGTGGTCAAAGTCAAAGACGGCTTTGCCCGCAATTTTCTGATTCCGCAAGGCATGGCCAAGCGCGTCACTCCCGAGAACCTGGCCGGTTTCGAATCCCGTCGCGCGGAACTGGAAAAGGCCCAGGCCGAGAAACTGGCCGCCGCGCAGGCCAAAGCCGCCAAGCTGGAAGGGCTGCTGCTGCAAATCACCCGCAAGTCCGGCGTCGATGGCCGTTTGTTCGGTTCGGTGAATAACGCCGATATCGCCGATGCACTCAAGGCGCAGGGATTCGAGGTCGAGAAGGCGGCGATCCGCATGCCGCATGGCTTGTTGAAACAGGTGGGCGACACCAAGCTCGAGATCGCGTTGCATACCGACGTGGTGGCGAGTATCACGGTTTCGGTGTTGGGCGAGCAGTAAAACTAACAGCAAGGACGCATAAAGAAGGGCCGCGTCGGCGGCCCTTCGTCGTTGACCGTCACGTCCGGGTTATGCACAAACTGCACACAGTATTCCCACAGTTTTCCCACCGCATTCCCACAGGTTTATCCACACCAACTTTGCCGTCATCCGGGTAGACTATTGGCTGTAACCCAGGAGACGAACCATGGCCCAGATGCTGGCAAACTCGCGCACCTCACCGCCGAACCGCTCCGACGACCCACAGATCGCCGCCCTTAGGCTGCCGCCGCATTCGATCGAGGCCGAACAGTCGCTGATCGGCGGCCTGTTGCTGGACAACTCCGCCTGGGATCGCATCGCCGACATCGTCAACGAAACCGATTTTTATCGCGACGATCATCGCCGCATTTTCCGCCGCATCAAGCAATTGGTGGAGCAGGCCAAGCCGGCCGATGTGGTCACGGTGTTCGAGGCGATCGAGAAGCATAACGAGGTCGAGCAGGCCGGCGGGCTAGCTTATCTCGGCGAGATCGCCAACAATACCCCCTCGGCGGCCAACATCCGCCGCTATGCCGAGATCGTGCATGAGCGTGCGGTGCTGCGCCGTCTGGCCAGCGTCGGCGACGAGATCGCCGCCAGCGCGCTGAATCCCGCCGGCAAGGATGTCAAGCAGTTGCTCGATCAGGCCGAGGCCAAGGTGTTCGAAATCGCCGAAACCGGTGCGCGCGCCAGCCAGGGTTTTGTCGCCATCCAGCCCTTGCTGGGCCAGGTGGTGGACCGTATCCAGGAACTCTATGAGCAGGAAAACCCCTCCGATGTCACCGGCGTGCCGACCGGCTTCCACGATCTCGACAGAATGACGGCAGGATTGCAGCCGGGCGACATGATCGTGGTGGCCGGACGACCCTCGATGGGCAAGACCGCCTTCGCGCTGAATATCGCCGAGCACGTCGGCGTCGATCTTGGCTTGCCGGTGGCGATCTTCAGCCTGGAAATGTCCGGGCCGCAACTGGCGATGCGCTTCCTGTCCTCGGTGGGCCGCCTCGACGCCCACCGCATCCGCACCGGCCGCCTCAACGACGACGAGTGGGACAAAATGACAGTGGCATTGGGAAAGCTGCACAATGCGCCGATCCATATCGACGAGACCGGCGCCCTCAACGCCACCGACCTGCGCGCGCGGGCACGGCGGCTGGCCCGGCAATTCGGCGGCAAGCTCGGCTTGATCGTGATCGACTACCTGCAACTGATGAGCTCGACCAAGGATGGGGAGAACCGCGCCACGGAAATCTCGGAGATCTCGCGTTCGATCAAGGCGCTGGCCAAGGAGCTGCAGGTGCCGATCATCGCCCTGTCGCAGTTGTCGCGCAAGGTCGAGGAGCGCAACGACAAGCGCCCGCTGATGAGCGACTTGCGCGAATCCGGCGCCATCGAACAGGACGCCGACATCATCCTGATGATGTATCGCGAAGAATATTACAAGCCGGACACCCAGGACAAGGGGGTGGCCGAAGTGATCATCGGCAAGCACCGTAATGGCCCTACCGGGATGGTGAAACTCACTTTCCTGGGCGAATATACCAAGTTCGTCAGCTTTGCCCAACCAGGCCACTACTGAGGGACTGAATAATTGTTACTAGGGGTGAGGCATCAGGCACTTCCCCTGGACTTGAAGCGCGGAATGCAAGGGGAATGTAAAAAAGCAGGGTTTCCCCTGCTTTTTTACACCCGGCCAAAATCACCGGCAAATGTATTACTTGGCTGCAGCTTCTTTCTTTTCCTTCTTGGCTTTCTTGGTTTTCTTGGCGGGCTTGGCGGCATCGGCCGGTTTGGCGGCTTCAGCGGGCTTGGCGGCATCGGCGGGTTTGGCGGGCTTGGCTGCTTCGGCAGGCTTGGCGGCTTCGGCAGCCATGTGCTTGGCGGCGGATGCATTGAAGCTCAGGCTCATGGCGAAAACAGTGGCGATCAGGGCGGTCAACAGCTTGTTCATGGAGTTCTCCATAGGGTGGGAAAGGCGTCGTAGTAAATCAGGTCATGTTTGAACCTGTTGATAAAAACGCATTGCTTGGTGGAAAGTTGACCTGAAGGGGCCAGGAAATCCTGAAATCCAGGTTTTTCTCAAGCCGGCTGGTGAGAAAGACATTGAAATAACATAGAATATTGTTTTTGACTTGTTTCGCTGAGGATGAACGGATACATAACCAAAATCCTCCTTGCCGCAATATTATTTTGCTGTTCGGTCGCTACAAACGCAGTCCCGTATATCCCGCAGGACGCAAACCAGGTGCTGGAGAAGCTGCCGGCGCGGCCCACCGATCCGGTGATGGGCGGCCTGCGCGAATTGCGCCGCCAGCTCGCGGCCGATCCACGCAAACTCGACCTCGCCATCGATCTCGCCGACCGCTATTTCCGCCTCGCCGTGCGGGAAGGCGATCCGCGCTACATCGGCTATGCCCAGGCGGCGCTGGCGCCCTGGTGGGGGCAGGCCGAGCCGCCGAGCGAAGTATTGGTGTTGCGCGCCGGCCTGACGCAATACCTGCACGATTTCGATGCCGCTCTCTTCGACCTGACGCGCGCCATCGCCCGCGATCCCGGCAATCTCACCGCATGGTCGTATCGTGCCGTGATCTATATCGTCATGGCGCGTTACGCCGAGGCGCGGCACGATTGCAGGGAATTCGCCGCGCGCGATGGCGGCCTGATCGCAGCGGCCTGCGAGCCGACCGTGGATGCGCTCACCGGCAGCGCCGCGGCGGCCTATGCCAGACTCGAGCAGGCGCTGCGCCGCAATCCCTCAGCCAGCGCCAGCCAACGTCTTTGGGTGCTGACGCGGCTGGCCGAGATTGCACAGCGGCTGGGTCGCATGCAAGAGGCCGAAACCCGTTACCGGAGTGCGCTGCAGCTGGGCATCGACGACCAGTACTTGCTCACCGCTTATGCCGAGTTTCTGCTTGACCTCAAGCGTCCGGCCGAGGTGGTTGAACTGCTCAAGGACAAGACCCGCAACGATGTCCTGTTGCTGCGCCTGGCGCTGGCCGAACAGTCCCTGGGTTTACCCGCGGCGCAAACCCATCAGGCGGCGATCCAGGCGCGCATCGACGCCGCCAGACTGCGCCAGGACAAGCTGCACCTGTCCGACGAGGCGATGTTCGAGCTGATGTTCCGCAAGAACCCCCAGGAGGCGCTGCGGCTGGCCCGCGAGAATTGGGACTTGGGTCAGCGCGAGCCAGGCGATGCGCGCATCCTGCTGGAGGCGGCGCTGGCCGCGCGGCAGCCGGAGAGCGCGGAAGCAGCACTGGAATGGCTGAAGCGCAACCATCATGAAGACGTGATCTTGCTGCGACTGGCTGCCGAATTGCAGGCATTGCGGGGAAGCAAGCCATGAGCCGCTGGCTGATATTCCTAGTGCTGGCGCTGCAAACCGTGGCCGCCCATGCGCACAAACCCAGCGACAGCTACCTGGCATTGCGCCCCGACGGCGAGCGCATCGAAGGCCAGTGGGACATTGCCCTGCGCGACCTGGACTATGCCATCGGCCTGGATACCGACAACAACGGCGAAATCACCTGGGGCGAGTTGCGCGCGCGGCATGACGCCGTCGCCGCGTATGCGCTGGCGCACCTGAAATTGCGCAGCAACGGTGCGGACTGCCCGCCCCGGGTCACCGGCCAACTGGTGGACCAGCATAGCGATGGCGCCTACGCGGTGTTGCGCTTCGAGGCGCGCTGTCCGGTCCGCATCGCTACGCTGGAGGCGGCCTACAGCCTGTTCTTCGATCTCGACCCGCAGCACAAGGGGCTGCTGCGGCTGGATCTGCCCGCGGGCATGGGCACCACCACGGCGATCTTCAGCCCGGAGAAGTCCTTGCAGCGCTTCGAACTCGCCGGCACGAGCAGGCTGCAACAGTTCTTCGATTACCTGAAAAACGGCATGTGGCATATCTGGATCGGCTACGACCACATCCTGTTCCTGCTCTCGCTGCTGCTGCCCGCCGTGGCGTATTTCGCCAACCGCCGTTGGCAGCCGCTGGAAAGTTTCAAGCCGGCGTTCTGGGATGTGCTGCGCATCGTCACCGCCTTCACCGTGGCGCATTCGATCACCTTGAGCCTGGCCGCGCTGGGCGTGATCCAACTGCCCTCGCGCCTGGTCGAATCGGCCATCGCCCTGTCGGTGGTGCTGGCCGCGGCGAACAATATTTTTCCCCTGGTGCTGGGACGGCGCTGGGTGGTGGCGTTTTTCTTCGGCCTGGTCCACGGTTTCGGCTTCGCCAGCGTGCTGGCGGATCTGGGCTTGCCGCGCGATGCGCTGGTGCTGGCGCTGGTGGGGTTCAATGTCGGGGTCGAGATCGGGCAACTGGCCATCGTCAGCGCCTTTTTGCCGCTGGCCTACATGCTGCGCCGGACGGTGTTCTACCGACGCGTCGTGCTGTTCGGCGGGTCGCTGGGGATTATCATGGTGGCGAGCATCTGGCTGGCCGAACGGGCGTTGGATTTCAAGTTCATCTCAAACTGATGGTCTATGTCAAGGATACGAAAATTTTTCAATACCCTATTTTTTATTAGTACCCTATGTGTTACCATTAACCGGCAATGATCAAGGTTCAAGAATACCTGCGCGCCGATGGCTCGAATCCTTACAAGGCATGGTTCGACAGCTTGGACGTTCAAGCCGCGGCAAAGGTCGTGACTGCCAAACTTAGATTGGAACTTGGCAATACAGCAAGCGTGAAATGGTTTGGCGGGATCGGTGAGTACATCATCGACTGGGGGCCAGGTTATCGCATATACCTGGCGCGGGATGGCGAAGCGCTCATCATCCTGTTTGGCGGCGGCACGAAGCGCGCTCAGCAAAAGGATATCGACCAGGCCAAGACATTGCATGCCGAATACAAACAACGGAAGAAAACCTTGGCCACGGCGAAGAAAGTGAAAAGGTAAGCATATGGCATTGACTCGAAACTTCAAGCAAACCGTCATTGAGCGCGTTGAGCGCGACCCTCAGTTTGCCAAGGCGCTGCTCGATGAAGCGGCCACACTGTTTTTAAGCGGTGAGCCGGAAACCGCACGACTTATTCTTCGCGATCTGGTTAACGCCACCATCGGATTCGAACAACTTGCCGAGATCACGGAGAAACCGAGCAAGAGTCTGCATCGAATGCTGTCAGCGCGGGGAAATCCGAGCATGGACAACCTTGCTGCGATTTTCGGCGCCGTGCGTCATTGGCTCAAGCTTGCCTTCGATGTTCATACCATCGAAGCGGCATAGTCGGCGAATGCATTAGGGCCTGCCGGGACTCGCCCCGGCGGGCGAGTTACTTTCTTGTGATGCGACAAGAAAGTACCC
>CAYHXK010000036.1:0-12853 GCA_964360125.1 uncultured Sterolibacterium sp. | reverse complement strand
GGTTGCGACCGCGTCGCGGCCAATGGGGATACGGCGAACAAGATCGGCACCCTGGGCGTCGCCATCCTGGCCAGGCATTTCAATATTCCCTTCTACGTCGCCTGCCCGTCCTCCACCGTCGATCTAGGCACCGCTGATGGGGATGGCATCGTCATCGAGGAACGTGAAGCCGACGAGGTGCTTTTCTGCGGGCTGCACCGAAACGCGCCGGCGGGCGCGAAGGTGCGCAATCCGGCCTTCGACGTCACGCCGCATGAACTGATTGCAGGTTTCATTACCGATCAGGGCATCATCAGACCCCCCTATGCAGGCACGCTGGCGCGGGTTTTCGGCTAATTCCATTTCCAGATCATCCGTGACTTTGTCGACTTCGCCTTGCCGTGCAATTTGTACTGTCTTCGGCTCGTCTTCGCGTCACAAATGATCTGGAAATGGAATAACATTCTCCATTCACCCGACCGATCGAATTCCGATGCCCCCTGCTCCCAGCGACAACAGCCGCACCACCTATCTGCGTCTGCTCGGGTTTGTCCGTCCCTACCGCAAAGTGTTCATTTACTCCATGATAGGCATGGCCCTGACGGCCACCACCGAACCGATGTTCCCGGCCATCATGAAGCAGCTGCTGGATACCGGATTCGTGGCCCAGGATAAAAGCGATCTGTATTTACTCCCACTGGCCTTGGTCGCGATTTTTGCCGTACGCGGTCTACTGACCTACTTCACTTCTTACACCCTGGCCTGGGTAACCAGCCGCGTCGTGATGGATCTGCGCCGGGTAATGTTCGGCAGGCTGTTGAGTCTGCCCACGCGCTATTATGACGATCAGTCTTCCGGCAGGCTGATTTCCAAAGTCGCCTACGACGTCAATAATGTCACCAGCGCCGCCACCAACGTGCTGACCGCGCTGGTGCGGGATACGCTGACGATCGTCTGCCTGCTGGGTTTTCTGCTGTATCTCAACTGGAAACTGACCTTGATCGCCCTGGCGGTGGGCCCCGTCATCGTCGGCGTGGTGCGGCTGTTCGGCAAACGCCTGCGCGCCGCCAGCCGGCGCGGACTGAGTGCGATGGGACTGATCAGCCACATCCTCGAAGAAACCATCGGCGCCCACAAGGTAGTCAAGATATTCGGCGGGCAGCGCTACGAAGCGCAACGCTTCGAGGACGTCAGCAAGGATTTCCGCCAAGCCGCGATGCGCGAATCGATGGCCGCATCGGCTACCGTGCCGCTGACGCAGGTCGCCTCGGCTGCGGCATTGGCGATCATCATCTATGTCGCGCTGATGCAATCGGCCAGCAGCCAAACCACCATCGGCGGCTTTGTCTCCTTCATTACCGCCATGCTGCTGCTGCTGGCGCCGGTCAAGCGCCTCACCGAGGTCAATGCGCCGCTGCAACGCGGCCTGGCCGCGGCGGAAAGCATCTTCGCCCTGCTCGACCAGCCGCCTGAAGAAGACCTGGGAAAGACGGTGTTGCCGAGGGCGCGCGGCGAGATCCGCTTCGATCGAGTCAGTTTTTCCTATGCCGGCGAGCTACGTTCCGCCCTGCATGAAGTAAGCTTTGATGTGCAGGCCGGCCAGACGGTCGCGCTGGTGGGTCCCTCCGGCAGCGGCAAAACCACGCTGATCACTTTGCTGCCGCGCTTCTATCGGCCCGACAGCGGCGGCATCCTGATCGATGGCCACGACATCGGCAAGCTGACGCTGGAGAGTCTGCGCGCGAATATTGCCCTGGTCAGCCAGGAGGTGGTGCTGTTCAACGATACGGTGGCGGCCAATATCGCCTACGGCAGTTCGGCCGGCGCCAGCGAAGCCGCCATCATCGCGGCGGCCCAGGCCGCCAACGCCTGGGATTTCATCCGCCAGATGCCTCAAGGCCTGCACACCATCGTCGGCGAGAACGGCGTCAAGCTCTCGGGCGGGCAGCGCCAGCGCCTGGCGATCGCCCGCGCCTTCCTCAAGAACGCACCGATCCTGATACTCGACGAAGCCACTTCCGCGCTCGATTCCGAATCCGAGCGACAGATCCAGTCCGCTCTCGAAACGCTGATCCAGGGACGAACCACGCTGGTGATCGCGCACCGGCTATCCACCGTGGAGCATGCCGACCGGATCGTGGTGCTGGACAAGGGGCGCATTGCGGAAGCGGGACGCCATGACGAATTGCTGGCGCACAACGGAATTTACAGCCACCTCTACCGGCTCCAGTTCGAATCGGTCGACAAGCCTTTCGCCTCGCCAGGGGTATCGTCCGAGAACAAGGGTCAATGACCTGCCGCGCCCTCTGGAGCACAGGGATTGTCGCCAGCGGCAGTCAACTTGGACGGGTTCCATTTCACGATTTGGGATAGTATTCCGACCTTCGCAACAACGAAAGCCGCCCCTTGTCGCCAGCTCCGCCACCGGAAACCAAGAACCCGATCCAGGTCATCGAGCGCATGATGAAACTGCTCGATGTGCTGTCCTATTACCACGATCCCGTCAGTCTCAAACAACTGGCGCTGGAAACCGGTTTGCATCCGTCCACCGCCCATCGCATCCTCGGCGCCATGTCGATCGACGGCTTCGTCGAGCGCGCCGAACCCGGCACTTACCAACTCGGCATCCGCCTGCTGGAACTCGGCAACCTGGTCAAGTCGCGCATCAACATCCGCGACTCGGCGATGCCCTTGATGCAGCGACTGCATCGCGAGCTCGGCGAGAGCGTGAATCTGGGCGTCCGGCAGGGCGACGAGATCGTCTATGTCGAGCGCACTTCCAGCGGCCGTTCCTCCGTGCGCGTGGTGCATCTGGTCGGCGCCCGCGCGCCGCTGCATGTCACGGCGGTGGGCAAGCTGTTCCTGGTCGAAGACGGGCCGCAGAAGGTGCGCGAGTACGCCAAGCGCACCGGCTTGCCGGGCTTGACGCCCATGTCATTGACCAGCCTGCCGGCGCTCGAGCGCGAGCTGAATCACGTGCGGCGCCACGGCGTCGCTTTTGACAATGAGGAGATCGAACAGGGATTGCGCTGCATCGCCGCGCCTATCCGCGACGATTCCGGCGAACTGGTGGCCGGCTTGTCGGTGTCGGCTCCGGCCGAGCGACATAACCCCGACTGGGCTGCTACCGTACGCCAAACGGCCGATGAAATCTCGGCGGCCATAGGTTACGTCAGGCTTGAAAAAAATAGGCGCGACACGACCCGTGGTCGGACCTCGCTGTAGACTCAAATCCCAGGCCATCTATGGAGAGTTGCCTCGGCAACCGCGCCCAGGTTCAGCCGGGCATCAGCGCCCCAGCCACGACGGTGGGCGCCAGGGAAGCGTTCTCGACCCAACGCTTGATGCGGTTGGCATCGCCGATCCGCGTCATTTTTCCCAATGAATCCAGCAACACAATAATCGTCGGCTTGTTGTTGAGCCAGGCCTGCATCACCAGGCATTTGCCCGCCTCGTTTATGTAACCCGTCTTGGACAGGCCAATATCCCAGGTCGAACTCTTGACCAGGCTGTTGGTGTTATGAAAGGCCTGCGGGCGTCCGGCGATCTTCACTTGATATTCGGTGGACGTGGTGAATTCGCGAATCAACGGATACTGGTGTGCGGCAGCAACCAGCTTGACCAGATCGCGGGCACTGGAAACGTTGGCCGCAGTCAGTCCGGTCGGATCGGAAAACTGGGTATCCTGCAAGCCGAGTTCCAGGGCTTTGCGGTTCATCGCTTCAATGAACGCCTCGCGGCCGCCCGGATAATGGTTTGCCAACGAGGATGCGGCACGGTTCTCGGATGACATCAGGGCAAGCCGCAACATCTCTTCGCGGCGCAATTGCGTGCCAACCTTGAGGCGCGAGCGGGTTCCTTTCAGGGTATCCACGTCCTCCTCGCCGATTGCCAAGGGTTCGTCCAGGCTCGGCTTTTCGTCCAGCGTCACCATGGCCGTCATCAGTTTGGTAATGGACGCAATCGGCAGCACGGCGCCGGCATTTTTCTCGAACAAGACGGTGCCGGTGGATTGATCCATCACCAACGCCGCAGCGGACTGCAATACCAGGTGAGCGGTATACTTCATGGCTGTCGCGCTGTTGCGCTTCTTCGCCTGCGGTTTGTACTGCTTATGTTTCCTGACCGTATAGGTCTTCTTTTTTGACTGAACTTCCGCCAAACTGGGTTCTGCAGCCAGACTCAAACCGAACAGCGCAAGCAGCAAAATCGTGGAATTATTCATATTGTGTTCGTTCTCCCATGCCTTTGGGACCGCAACTATTCACCACAGTGTAACAGTGGATTTCCCGATCGACAACAGAAATAACGACACTCCAGTTGAATAATTAAGTAGTTGCCTTAATTTATTGATCCGATACATTAAGAAACGCAAGGACTTCATCCCTTCGGGCCTGTGCATCACGGTATCCAAGATCGATGAGTGCCTGGGTATATGGCGGCTCGAACAGCAGATAGCTGGTCAGCGCACCGCCGTGCTTGTTCATCGCACCGATGTTTCCCAACAGCGTCCGCACCGGCCAGGGCAAGCTCCGGGCATGAAGTGCGGCGATACGATCGAGACGCTCCGACGGGGCGATCACCAGCACTTCGATCGGCCGCAAGGACATGCCCTGTTCCCGCCGTACTTCAGCGGGGATCAGGCTCAGGGTATGGTTGATGCGCTGCATGCGCTCGAGATCGACCGAAAGGCTATCGAGAAATATGCTCGACAGGGCATGGCCGGCAATCTGGGCAAGGGATGGATAAGCATCGCCTGGTTCGCGAAAGCTCTCGGGAGTGGACCTGCGGCTGGCGCCGACTACGAGTATCTTGTCTGCCCCAAGATGGATCGCCGGCGAAACCGGCGCCACCTGGCGCATCGAGCCATCGCCGAAGTACTCCCGATTCAGCTTGACTGCTGGAAAAATGAAAGGAATCGCACTCGACGCCATCAAGTGGTCAACGCCGATCTTGACTTGTGCGCCAAATCGCTGCGAACGCTGCCATGACGAAAGTTCGGCGCGACCCTGAAAGAAACTGACGCTCTGGCCGGAGTTATATCCTGAACAGGTGAGGCTGATGGAATGCAATGCCTGATTGTTGATGGCCGTTTCAATTCGGTCGAAATCCAGATGCCGGGTCAGCAATTGCCGCAACGGCGCATTATCGAGCAGTGCGCGCGGACCCTGCTTTACCAGCCCACCTCCCAGCAAGGCGCCCAACCAGCGCATCCCGTTGGCGCCGAGCCCCAGCGCATCGGCGCGATATACGTCGCTGGCATGGAAACTGCGCCAAATGTCGAGTAACTTCAAGACGCCGGCGCCGAAATTCTCCGCCATGGTCGCCAGCGCGGCGGCGTTGATGGCGCCGGCTGAAGTGCCGCAAAGAATGGGGAACGGATTGGTTTGCCGGTCCGGCAGCATTTCCCGAATCGCCGCCAGCACGCCTACTTGATAGGCTGCACGCGCGCCACCGCCAGTGAGGACGAGCGCGGTCTTGGATCGGGGAGTCCTTCCTCCCGCCGCGTCAAAGTTCACTTCCAGGTTCGTCATCGGCGATTGGGTCTCGCTTGATGATTCGCCGCCTCGACCGACAACAGGGCAGTAATATTCACGATGCGACGGACAGTGGCGGTCGGGGTCAGGATATGCACCGGGCGGGCGGCGCCGAGCAATAAAGGTCCGACGGTGAGACCGTCGCCGGCGGCGGTTTTCAGCAGGTTGAAGGCGATGTTGGCGGCGTCCAGGGTCGGCATGATGAGCAGGTTGGCCTGGCCCTTGAGGCGGGAATTCGGAAACACCTGGTGACGAATTTCCTCCGACAATGCGGTGTCGCCATGCATCTCTCCCTCGACCTCAAGCTTGGGCGCGCATTTATGCAGGATCTCCAGGGCGCTGCGCATCTTGATGGCGGTCGGCGTGTCCTCGGTGCCGAAATTCGAATGCGACAGCAGAGCCACCTTGGGCGCCAGGCCGAAGCTGCGCACTTCCTCCGCCGCCAGCAGGGTCATCTCGGCTACCTGAACTGCCGTGGGGTCGTAATTGACGTGAGTATCCGCAATGAACAGGGTGCGGTTGGGCAGGATCAGCATGTTCATGGCGTAGAAATGATCAATCCCGGGCTTCCTGCCAATCGCGATGTCGATATAACGCAGGTGCAAGGAATGCTTGCCGAAGGTGCCGCACACCATCCCGTCGGCATGGTGGTGGCGCACCAGCATGGCGCCGATCAGGGTGGTGCGGCGGCGCATCTCGCGCTTGGCATATTCGATGCTGATGCCCTTGCGACACATCAGTTCGTAGTAGTCCTGCCAGAGTTCCTTGTAGCGGGCATCCGAATCCGGATTCACCTGTTCGAAGTGCTCGCCGGCCCGGATGCGCAAGCCGGCCTTGGCGATGCGCGCCGCCACCACGTCGGGGCGACCGATCAGGATCGGTCGCGCCAGCCCTTCATCGACCACGGTCTGCACTGCGCGCAACACTCGCTCATCTTCGGCCTCGCAAAATACAATGCGCGCCGGCGTCTTCTTTGCCGCGGAAAAAACCGGGCGCATCAGCAAGCCGGTGTGGTAGACGAAGTCGTTCAACTGCTGGCGATAGGCCTCCAGGTCGGCCAGCGGGCGCGTCGCCACGCCTGACGCCATGGCCGCCTCGGCAACGGCCGGGGCGATTTTTACGATCAGGCGCGGATCGAAAGGTTTGGGAATCAGGTATTCCGGCCCGAAAGTAATCTCGTCCTTGCCATAGGCGGCGCTGACCACTTCCGACTGTTCGGCGTGGGCGAGTTCCGCTATGGCGCGCACGGCGGCGACTTTCATCGCCTCATTGATGGTGGTCGCGCCAACATCCAACGCGCCGCGGAAAATGAAGGGGAAGCACAGCACATTGTTGACTTGGTTGGGGTAGTCGGACCGGCCGGTGCCGATGATCACATCGGGCCGCGCCGCCTTGGCTTCCTCGGGCAGAATTTCCGGCGTCGGGTTGGCCATCGCCAGGATGATCGGATCGCGCGCCATGGTCTTGACCATCTCGGGCTTAAGCACGCCGGCGGTAGACAAACCCAGGAAAACATCGGCTCCCGGCGTGATATCGCCCAAGCTGCGCGCCGCCGTTTCCTGCGCATAGCGCGCCTTGGAGGGATCGAGCTGGGCGTCGCGGCCGACAAACACCACGCCCTTGCTGTCGGTGATGAAAACGTTTTTCGGATTCAAGCCCAGGCTCACCAATAGATCGAGGCAGGCGATGGCGGCGGCGCCGGCGCCGGAACACACCAGCTTGATCTCCTCGATGTTTTTGCGAACCACGCGCAATCCGTTCAGCACCGCGGCGCTGGCGATGATGGCGGTGCCATGCTGATCGTCGTGGAATACCGGAATCTTGAGCCGTTCGCGCAGCTTCTTCTCGATGGTGAAACACTCCGGCGCCTTGATGTCCTCAAGGTTGATGCCGCCGAAAGTCGGTTCAAGCGAAGCGATGATGTCGACCAGCTTGTCCGGATCGGTCTCGTCGATTTCCAGGTCGAACACATCGATGCCGGCGAACTTCTTGAACAGCACCCCCTTGCCTTCCATCACCGGTTTGCCGGCCAGCGCCCCGATGTTGCCCAGGCCCAGCACAGCGGTGCCGTTGGTAATCACCGCCACCAGGTTGCCGCGCGAAGTGTATTGGTAAGCGTTGGCTGGATCCTTGACAATCTCGTCGCAGGCAGCGGCAACCCCCGGGGAATAAGCCAGCGCCAGATCCTGCTGATTGGTCAGCGCCTTGGTCGGCGTGACGGCGATCTTGCCGGGTTTCGGCAAGCGATGGTATTCAAGTGCGGCGGCGCGGATTATTTCATCCATGATGGGTTCTCGGTGGTTTTAGTGGTTTTAGTGGTTTTACCAGCATCCGGCCAGGCATTCGGTAAAACACCCCCCCACACGCCCGACGGATGATATCGCCTATTGTAATACGGTGTGCAATCAGGCTCCCGGAATCCCTGGCAATTTATCAGAGGCTCCGCAACTGCCGGGGTATGGGTTAGCGGGAGCCACAGCAAAAAGATAGGCGCATAATATAATTTTCCGCGGCACTGAGCTTGCCTTTATCCGCGCTGGCCGATCTCAACCCAGCCAAGCTACGCGGTTAGCTGGAAGCCCTTCGATCCCCATCCTCTGATCGACCGACTTTCAGGCGCTTCCCGATATATTCTTCCTGGAGTCTTCCTCACCATGAATCCGAACTGCGCAAGCCACGCCGCTCCCGATTATGTCCGGCATGCCAGACTTAAAGCCTGGGTCGCCGAAGTCGCGGCACTCACCCAGCCGGATCGCATCGTTTGGTGCGACGGATCCCAATCCGAGTATGACCGTCTCTGCACCGAGCTGGTCGCGGCCGGAAAGATAATCCGGCTCAATCCCGCAAAACGCCCCAATTCCTTCCTCGCCTGTTCCGATCCATCGGATGTTGCGCGCGTCGAGGACCGCACTTTCATTTGTGCCAAGGAAAGGGAAGACGCCGGGCCGAACAATAATTGGGAAGAGCCGGCCAGGATGAAGGAAACCCTGCGCGGTCTGTTCCAGGGCTGCATGCGCGGTCGCACCATGTACGTGATCCCGTTCTCGATGGGACCGCTCGGCTCGCCGATCGCCCACATCGGCGTGGAAATTTCCGACAGCGCCTACGTCGTGATCAACATGCGCATCATGACGCGCATGGGCAAAGCCGTGCTGGACATCCTTGGAGACAGCGGGAAATTTGTGCCCTGTTTGCATTCGGTCGGCGCGCCGCTGGAAGCCGGTCAAGCCGATGTGCGCTGGCCCTGCAATAAAACCAAGTACATCGTCCATTTCCCCGAGACCCGCGAGATCTTGTCGTTCGGTTCCGGCTATGGCGGCAATGCCCTGCTCGGCAAGAAATGCTTCGCCCTGCGCATCGCCTCGACCATGGCGCGCGACGAGGGCTGGCTGGCCGAGCACATGCTGATCCTCGGCGTGGAGACGCCCGACGGCGAAAAGAGCTATGTGGCGGCGGCATTTCCGTCGGCCTGCGGCAAGACCAATTTCGCCATGCTGATCCCGCCGCAAGCGCTCGGCGGCTGGAAAGTCACTACGGTCGGCGACGATATCGCCTGGATCAAGCCCGGCAAGGACGGCCGCCTTTACGCGATAAATCCAGAAGCCGGCTACTTCGGCGTCGCTCCGGGAACCTCGGAGAAGACCAACTTCAACGCCATGGCGACGCTCAAGGAAAATGTCATCTTCACCAACGTGGCGCTGACCGACGACGGCAACGTGTGGTGGGAAGGCATGAGCAAGGAAGTGCCAAAACACCTGATCGACTGGACCGGCCAGGACTGGACACCGGACATCGGCAAGCAGACCGGGCGCAAGGCAGCGCATCCGAATGCTCGTTTTACCGCGCCGGCCAGCCAGTGCCCCTCGATCGACCCGGACTGGGAAAATCCGGCGGGCGTGCCGATCTCCGCCTTCATCTTCGGCGGCCGGCGCGCGACCACGGTGCCATTGGTGTATGAAGCCTTCAACTGGAACTTCGGCGTCTACATGGCGGCGACGCTTGGATCCGAAACTACTGCCGCCGCCACCGGCCAGATGGGCGTGGTGCGGCGCGATCCGTTCGCCATGCTGCCGTTCTGCGGTTATCACATGGGCGACTATTTCAACCATTGGCTGCGCATCGGCCACACCATCGAACACGCGCCACGCATATTCACTGTCAATTGGTTCCGCCAGGATAAGGACGGCAACATTTTATGGCCGGGTTTCGGCGAAAACATGCGGGTGCTGAAATGGATCATCGACCGCGTCAAGGGCAGCGCGTCCGCCAGGGAGACTTCGTTGGGCTGGATGCCTAAATTCGAGGATATCGACTGGTCCGGCTTGGATGGCTTGACCCGCGCCCAGTTCGAGGAGCTGACGGCGGTGGATGCGGACATGTGGCGCGAGGAACTCAAGCTGCATGCCGAGTGGTTCGACAAACTGAAGAGCCGCCTGCCGCGCGAACTGCTGCTGAAGCACGAACTGTTTGAACTCGCGCTGGTAGACTGAATCGATCCCGATTATCTTTTGATGGGATCGTCATTGGGTTGCACCGATTTTCGACGCGCAACATCCTTTGGCCTGATGGAGCATGACGTATGACCCTTGCTGCGCGTATGGCCGATATCGCGCCTTTTCACGTCATGGAGTTGATGGCGCGGGCCAAGAGGCTGGAAGCCGAAGGCCGCTCGATCATCCACATGGAAGTGGGCGAGCCGGACTTCCCGACGCCTCAGCCGATACTCGATGCCGCGACCGCCTTTATCCGCGAGGGCCGGGTGTTCTACACCCACGCGCTGGGCCTGCCGCAACTGCGCCAAGCCATCGCCGATTTTTATGCCACGCGCTATGGCGTGAAGGTGTCCCCTGAGAGAATCATCGTCACCGCCGGCGCCTCTGGGGCGCTCCTGATGGCACTGGGCGCCTTGATCGACCCGGGCGACGAACTGCTCCTGCCCGATCCCGGCTATCCCTGCAATCGTCATTTCGCGCGTCTCTATGAGGGACGCGCCGTGCCGCTCAACGTCGGCCCGGAAAACGACTACCAACCAACCGCCGCGGCAGTCGCCGCCGCTTGGACCTCGCGCACGCGCGGCCTGTTGGTGGCCTCGCCGGCCAACCCGACCGGCGCGCTGCTGAACCGGACGCGTCTCGCCGCCCTCTGGCAAACCGTTGCCGAGCGCGGCGGCGCCTTGCTGGTCGACGAGATCTACCACGGCCTCACCTACGCCCCGGAGGAAGTGGCCTTGGGCCACGCCCCGGAGGAAGTGGCCTTGGGTGGCGATTACGGCGCCGAAACGGCGCTGGCGATCTCCGACGAGATTTTCGTCATCAACAGCTTTTCAAAATATTTCAACATGACCGGCTGGCGGCTCGGCTGGATGGTGGCGCCTGCCCGCCATGTCCGGGAGATCGAGAAACTGGCGCAAAACCTGTTCATTTCACCCTCCGCACCGGCACAACACGCCGCCCTGGCGGCGTTTCATCCGGCCACCATCGCCTTGCTGGAACAGCGCCGGTTAAAGTTTCAGGCACGCCGCAACCTGTTGTTGCCGGGTTTGCGGCGACTCGGTTTCAAGATAGCCGCCGAGCCGAAGGGCGCTTTCTATATCTATGCCGATTGCAGCGAATATGGAGATGACAGCTTCCGACTCGCCAGCGAACTGATCGAGCAAGCCGGCGTGGCGGTTACCCCAGGGCTGGACTTCGGCGCCAATGCACCCGAGCGCCATCTGCGCTTTGCCTACACGGTGTCGCTGGAGCTACTGGAGGAAGGACTGGCGCGCCTGGGGCGGCATTTCGGTTAGTCCGGCGAATGCTAGTGCTGAGCGTCAGCCGTGATTTCTTTGAGCAAGTTGTTGACCGCATCAAGACCAGGACCGGGCGGCAGCATCCGATATGCGAGAAACACCTTTTCCGCCTGATTGGGCAGTGTATACACGGCGATCGTGTAGGGACAATACACGACATAGCGTGGATCCACTTCCATCATGTCTCGTGAAACTGCGGCACTACAGAACTCGAACACTTCCGACTGTCCATAGATCCGTTTGCTCTTGCCTATGTCTGCAGCCGTGCGCGCAAGCATGTCGCCGACATGAGCGACGTTATTGATCACCAAACCTCGGCCCTCTATGGCAAACACCAGATTTTCCCGGATGTCATCGTAGCGGCCAACCACGGCTGCTACCACGATGGGCTCCTCGGCAACAGCGGGCATCGCACAGAGCGCCCCTGAGAGGATTGATATGACCGACCACCGTCTTAACATGGCGCGCAGAAATCAACAAAGATCAAAAAAGCGGCGGCTGATCGGCCGCCGCCGAGCCGTAAAATCGGAGGATGCAAACGGAAAACTAGCCCGGGAAAGCGGGCATCCGCTTGCACCCACCCGATAAGCGGCTCAAGAAGGCCGCGAACCCGTCGGAAACGGCCAGGCCGCAGCCGGATTCAGCGACGACTTCAAGCCCGGCGTGGCCGCAGTTGAAGGCGCAGCAGGCTTTGGGGCGGCAGGTGCGGCTGGTTTGGCGGCCGCCTTCTTCATTGCCGGCTTTTTGGCAGCGGGCTTCTTGGCAGCGGGCTTTTTAGCAGCCGGCTTCTTGGCTGCCGCCTTTTTAGCAGCCGGCTTCTTGGCTGCCGCCTTTTTAGCTGCCGGCTTCTTGGCTGCCGCCTTTTTAGCTGCCGGCTTCTTGGCAGCGGGTTTCTTGGCAGCAGGCTTCTTGGCTGCCGCCTTCTTGGCAGCGGGTTTCTTGGCTGCTGCCTTCTTCACTGCGGGCTTCTTGGCTGCCGGCTTCTTGGCTGCCGGCTTCTTGGCTGCTGCCTTTTTGGCTGCCGGTTTCTTGGCAGCGGGCTTCTTGGCAGCGGGTTTCTTGGCTGCTGCCTTCTTTACTGCGGGCTTCTTGGCAGCGGGTTTCTTGGCTGCTGCCTTCTTCACTGCGGGCTTCTTGGCGGGAGCAGCAGCTTTCTTAGCCGCCGGCTTCTTAGCCTTGGTCTTGGTTTTGGCGTTAGCCATATCGAACCTCCTTAACAAAGTAACAGGAAAGAAACATCAACAAATACAACCCGCCCAAGCTAGCGCGGACTATCCAGGGTTACGGCCAAGCATCTAACCGCAACCCGTGAATTCTTCAACAGCCATTCCTTGAATTCGTTCATTTCATTCGCCATCCAAGGTCGGCGCTCCCGAGGGGAGCGCCATTGCCGAATGTCCGATGACACTCTGGACGCCGCTGGATAAGGCGATGGACCGATCGGTCGGGACAAAAGAAGTCATCGCTACCCGAAAACACGATAGCGGCCATATCTGATGACTACTTTAACTTCAGGGAGGAATAAAGGAATTACGGGGACGACTAA
>CAYHXK010000035.1:0-12920 GCA_964360125.1 uncultured Sterolibacterium sp. | reverse complement strand
TCCTTGCCCAGGCCAACAAGCTGCTGCAGACCGGCATCTTGCCGGCGCCCCAGGAACAGCCGCCGCTGCCAACGCCCGTCGATGCCAAAGCCGGAGGCGATGCGGCAGCCGCGGCACGCCCGAATATCAAGGACATGCCTGCCCCGCAGCCAGCCGCCGCGGTGGTCCTCAACCGCGCCGCCGGCCGCGAGGAAACGACGGAAGGACAGCGTTTGCCGGCCAGTTCGCCAGCCCACTTGACCCAGGGACTACAGTCGGTACCGGAGGAATTGAGGCTGTTGGTGCAGCAGCAACTGGATGCCGCCGGTACCCAAAGGCTGTTTTGGCATGGCGAAGTATGGCCGGGGCAGACCATGCAGTGGCGGGTCGAATGGGCGGGCGAGAACGGCAACGAAGCGGGGCAGAACGATCCGGAACCCTGGTCAACCACGCTGCGACTGACCACCCCCCTGCTCGGCGAGGTCGAAGCGGCGCTGCGGCTGGGGGCGAGTGGCGTGCGCATTAGCCTCACCACGCTGCATCCACCCAGCGTCGCCATACTGCGCGATGGCACTGCCGAACTGGCGCAGGCCCTGGATGCGGCCGGCGTGCCCTTGCGGGGGCTGACGGTCAAGTTTGCCCAGGATCCTGGAAAGAATAACCCGGAATAAACATGGACACTCCGGCGCCTCCCGACCAGGCGGTTAGCGAGGAACGCTCGCTGGCCATCGCCTTGGCCTATGCGCCGGGCGATACCGCACCGCGCATCGTCGCCAAGGGGCGCGGCCTGATCGCCGACGAAATCATCCGCCGCGCGCGCGAGCATGGCGTGTTCGTCCATGAATCGCCGGAACTGGTGACCCTGCTGATGCAGTCCAATCTTGACGACCGCATACCACCGCAACTCTATATCGCCATCGCCGAACTGCTGGCCTGGATCTATCGCCTTGAAAATAAACAGCTTGGACCTTGAGTTTGTAGCCCACTGTGCACGCCCCCCGACTTCCCCACTGCCCCTCTGTCAGTCCCCTGCAACGCCGCTGCCGGCTAATCTTTTTAAGCACGGCAACATCGATTAAACTACGCGGCTGGAATGCACAGGTTGGGACATGAACGATCACATTTTCGAGGACGACGAGCAGACGAGGACTTTACGCAAGGAAGTCTTCGAGCTGAAGAAAATTCTGCAAAACGAAGTGTTAATGCAGAAGAAAGCTCTGATTTCCAAGGCCATTGAGAAGCGGGAAGAGCAACTCAGGATCATCGATGCGCCGCGGGAAGCACTGCGCCTGGAGGCTGAAGAACGACGCCAAGCGCAACTCAAGGAGGAAGCGGAGCAGCGGAAAACCTTGCTGCGGATGGAGTTGGCGCAGACCGAGGAAGTCAGCGACTACCATCTGCATTCACCCGTACAGATCCTTTCAATCCTGCGTTCCCTGAAAGACAGCAACTCCCATATAACGCTCTACTTCAATAATGCCGAAGATTTTCTGATCACGTCGCTGTTCTCGGTCGATGAAGATACGGAGAAGTTAGTCTTGTTTTTGGGCGCGAACGCCACGGTCAACAAGCAGGCAATGCTGACCGACAAACTGATCGCCATGTCCCATCTCGATAAAATCAGGATACAGTTCGTCCTGCGCGGCTTCAAATCGGCCCTCTACAAAGGCCGCCAATGTTTCCTTGCGGACATACCCGAAACCATTCTGCGTCTGCAGCGGCGCGAACACTTCCGGCTGGTGATCCCCGCCAGGACCCCGGTCAAGTGCCTGATTCCCATCCCCGCACCAGTGAGCGAGGGAGAGAATGAAACCGACAAGCCGCCCAGGATCGTCGAGGTAGACGTGATCGACATCAGCGGAGGAGGCTTGGGAATGGCTTCGCCGCAAGAGGATGTCGATTTCGATGTCGATATGGTGTTTGACAATTGCGAAATCGAATTGCCCAACGGCAACACCATCGTCACTTCACTGCGGGTTCGCAGTATTTTCGATGTGACCAGGCATGACGGTTCCATCAGTCGGCGAGCCGGTTGCGACTTCATCAACCTGATCGGCCCGAGGCTGTCCATGCTCCAGCGTTACATCATCATGGAAGAGCGCGAGCGCAAGGCGCGCGAAGCGCGTTTGGCGAAGAAGTAGCCGCCGCCGGTCTGGAGGCTTATTCACGCACCCGCAGCACGATCTTGCCGATATGCCGGCTGCTTTCCATCAGCCGGTGCGCCTCGCCTGCCTGCGCCAAGGGGAAGGTGGCGCACAGATGTTGCTTCAGGCGCCCATCGGCCAGCGACGGCCAGATGTGCCGGCGCAGGGCATCCCGAATCGCCGCCTTTTCGACCACGCTGCGCGGCCGCATGGTCGAACCGCTCAAGGTGAGTCGTTTCATCATCACCGGTAAAAAATCGAAGTTCGTCTTGCTGCCTTGCAGGAAGGCGATCATCACCAGCCGTCCATCGCGACGCAGCAGGCTGGCGTCCTTCTGCAAATAACCGCCGCCGACCATATCCAGGACCACGTCGACACCCTCGCCGGCAGTGATCTCCTGCACCCGCTCGACGAAATCTTCCTGCCGGTAATCGATGGCGAAATCGGCGCCGTAATCCTTGCAGAATGCCGCCTTCTCGGCACTCCCGACGGTAACGATGACCTGGGCGCCGACATGTCGCGCCAACTGGATGGCTGTCAGGCCGATGCCGCTGGAACCGCCATGCACCAGCAAGCGCTCGCCGGCCTTGAGCCGGCCTATATCCATCAGGTTGGCCCAGACGGTGAACCAGGTTTCCGGCAACCCGGCCGCTTCCGCCAGACCCATGCCCTGGGGAATGGGCAAAGCGTGCGCCGCGGGCGTCACGCAGTATTCGGCATAACCGCCCCCCGGCGCCAGTGCGGTGACGCGGTCGCCCACCCGCCATTCACTGACATCGGCGCCCAGTGCGGCAACGCGTCCGGATACCTCCAGACCGAGGATGGGCGAGGCGCCCGGCGGCGGCGGATAACTGCCGGAGCGTTGCGCCAGGTCGGGACGATTGACCCCGGCAAAATGAACCTCTATCAGGATTTCTCCCGCGGCGGGCTTGGGTAAGGCGCCTTCCACCACTTGCATGGATTCGGGGGTGCCGGCCGGGCTGTAGGCGATGTGCTTCATGTCATTCCGTCACTCCGCCTCGCCGCCGAGCGCTTGGGTAAGCTGCGCCAGCATTTTCGAAAGTTCGCCGCTCATCAGGAGGAAATCGGCTTCGAACAACTCATCGGCATTTTCAGTCTGGCGGCCAATCTCCTCCTTGAGGATATCCAGAAAAGCCAGGCGCTTGATCTGCAACTGCTCGGTGAGTACCAAAGAAATACGCTCCCGCCAGGTCAGCGCGAGGCGCGTGGCTGTCTTGCCCCCGGCGATGTGCTGGCCGATCTCGGCGGCTTCCAGGGTGTGCCGGGCATAGCGCACGGTGGCGCGCTCCTCGCCGGGCGCGCGCAGTTCGCAATCGCGATCGATGGTGAACCCGGCGGGCGCCTCGCCGGCGGCAAGCCAGTCGGTCATGGCCGTGGCCGGCGCAAGCCGTGTGCGCAGCAATTTAAGCGGCAGATCGTCGAGGGAGAGCTTGAGCTGTTGGATCACCTCGTCGGCCTTGGCCTGGCTGGCGGCATCGATCGCCAGCCAGCCGCCGAGCGGATCGATCCAGGCGTAGCTCAGGCGACGCTTGACGAAAGCGCGCGGCAGCAATTCGGCAGCGATGGCTTCGCGCACTTCCAGTACTTGTTTCCGGCCGGGCTTGAAGCCTTGCTGTGCCTCCAGGGTGACCAGGCGATCCTGTGCATATTGGCGAATCACCGAAGCTGGCAAAAGCTTCTGCTCGACCCCGAGACAGATCAGCAGCTGTTTTTGCGAGGCCAGCACCAATTCGCCGTCCACCCCCCTGGGCGGCACCCAGCCGCGTGCCTGCAGGTCGGAAGGATTACAGCCGTGAAAAGCATGTCTGGCGAGTTTTGCTTGAAGCCGGCCGGCATCGAGTGACCAGGCATCGGTCAGGCGGTAGAGCTGGAGGTTGCGGAACCACATGGAGTAAGGTTTCTGAAAAAAGAGGAAGGGGTAGAAGCGAAACAGCCCGGACGCGCCGGGCTGTTGTAGCAGGAATTATTGCCGCTCACTTGGACTTGGTCATCACACCTGCATGTTCATGATGTCATGGTAAGCGGAGACCAGCTTGTTGCGCACCTGAACCATCTGCTGGAAGGACAGGTTGGCTTTCTGCAAGTTGATCATGACGTCTTGCAGGTTGATGTTGCTGCTTCCGGAGGCAAAGTCCTGGGTCATTTGGTGTGCGGATTGCTGAACCTGACTGACCTGGTCGATGGCGCTTTTCAAGGCAACGGCAAAATCGGCGCCCTCGCCGACCGCACCCACCGGCTGGGTCGGCTTGCCGGAGGCGACGCCCGCCGCGGAACGCAGTTCCATCAGCATCTGGTCAAGGTTGCGCGTATCTATCGCCATGAACAATCTCCAAGCCCGGCAGGCGGGCTTTCATAACATTCTAATAGCAATCCTCGTGCCATGGTAGCGGTTTTTGCTTGATCGGTCCTCTCCATTCATTTCCGCCCGACCTGCCGTTACAGGTAGCCTTCGTCCCGATATTGCTTGAGTTTGTAGCGCAGTGTACGCTCGGACAAGCCTAGCCGCTCCACCGCCAGCCTGCGTGAGCCGCCCACGGACGCCAGCGTATCGAGGATATGCTGGCGCTCAAGGTCCTTGATGTTGGCTGAGGAATCGCCCGTGGCCTTATCCACAGCCGCCGGTTCGGCCCCCGTCCTTAGTGCAGTTGCAGCCGTTGTCAGCATGCCCGCAGCCGTGGAAAACATCAAGTGCTCGGCTTCGATCGTCTCGTCAGGAGCCAGAATCAGGGCCCGCTGGATAACGTTTTCCAGTTCGCGCACATTGCCGGGCCATGCATATGCGGCAAGTTTTGCCTCGGCTGCGCTGGCAAGCCTTGCCGTCCGGCCCAAACGACCGCCGTGCACCGCGACCAAATGGCGCGCCAACGGCAGGATATCGCCGGGACGCTGGCGCAGCGGTGGAATCTCCAGCGGGAACACATTCAGGCGATAAAAAAGATCCTCGCGAAAACCGCCCTGCTTTACTTCCTCCGCCATGTCGCGATTGCTGGTAGCCAGCACCCGGATATCCAGAGGCACCGGCTTCTTGCCGCCGACTCGCTCCACTTCGCGTTCCTGCAGGACGCGCAGCAGTTTCGCCTGCAATGACAAAGGCATTTCTGAAATCTCGTCCAGCAGCAGCGTACCGCCGTTTGCCTGCTCGAATTTTCCGGCTTGCGCCGTCTGTGCGCCGGTATAGGCGCCTTTCTCGTAGCCGAAGAGTGTCGCCTCGAGCAGGTTGTCGGGAATCGCCGCGCAATTGATCGCGACAAACGGCCCTTCGCTGCGCGCGGATTGCTCGTGTATGTAGCGGGCAAACACTTCCTTGCCGGTGCCGGATTCGCCCGTCAGCAGCACCGTGGCATCGCTGCGGGCAACGCGCGCGGCAAGCAACAGCGCATCGCGGGTGCGCGGGTCTTCCGCCACCACGCCCTCGCTCAGCGGGGCATTCGCATAGCGGGCGATCTGATCGAGCAAGGTCTTCGGCTCGAACGGCTTGAGCATGAAATCGCAAGCGCCGCCGCGCATTGCCGCCACCGCTTTGTCTACATCGCCGAAAGCGGTCATCAGCAGCACCGGCAGACCGGGCGAACGAGCACGAATTTCGCGCAGCAGCTCGAGGCCGTCCATCGGCGCCATGCGCAGGTCGGAGACCACCATGTTGAAGGCATTCCGCGCCAGCAGCTCGAGTGCCTGCGGGCCGCCGGCGGCGCCCTGCACGACATGTCCGGCGGTTTCCAGGGTGATCAGCAGTGCATCGCGCAACGCATCGTCGTCCTCGACGACGAGTATGTTCAAATGTTCGGACATATTTCTTTCGCGTAAATTAAGTTGGTGCGATTGGTGCGATGGGTTCGGCCGGGTCGATTGCCTGGTGCGCAAGCGGCAGGGTGACAGTGAATTCAGTACCGCTACCCAGCGTTGAACTGACTTCAATATTACCACCATGCGCACGCGCTACACCACGGGCTATGGCCAGTCCGAGTCCGGTGCCTTCGGCTCGCGTGGTAAAAAACGGCTCGAACAGTCTTGCCACCACGGCCGGCGCCATGCCGGGGCCATTGTCCCGTACCATGAAAGCCAGAGTATCCTCACAGCGCCGCACCGCCAGCATCACTTCGCCTTTACCGCCACCGTTCCTGGATGCCGAACCCGCTGAAGCTCCGGCCGCTTGCAAGGCATTTTCGAGCAAATTGGTCAACGCGCCGGTGATGGCCTTGCGGTTGCCCTGCAACAGGAGCTTGTCGGCAAACTCTTCGACGCGAAAAACAATCTCGCGCGCCCGCGCCAGCGGCTCGATCGTCTGACGCAATTCCTGCATCAATTCGCAGACGACGATCGAGTCACGGCCCAGCACCTCGCCGCGAGCGAACAACAGCATGTCCTGGATCAGACGCTCCAGGTGTTTCAAGCGCGCCACCGCCTTTTGCGCGATGTTGATGCGCGTCGCCACGCCAAGCTCCGGATTTTCCAGGTTGGCCGTGTAAAGCAGTGCCGCCGCCAGCGGCGTGCGCAACTGGTGGGCCAACTGTGCCGCCATCTCGCCCATCGCCGCGAGACGCTCGTGACGCTCGGCTTGGGTCTTGAGTCGATGCGCTTCGGTAATATCATGCAGCAACACAATTCGGCCACCGGCCGAATCGAGCGCAGTGACAGTAACCGCCAGACGCCGCCCGGTTTTGGATCGATCGGCCGTGTATTCTCCGGGCGTATCGCTGGCCGACAGATGGGTGCGTGCTACCGCCTCCCACGGCTGCCCGGCCAAGGCTAGGCCCAGCGTCGCCTCGGCAGCCGGATTGGCCTGCACCACCATCCCATTGGCGTCAAGCACCACAACTCCCGCCGGCAGGGCCGAAAGCAGTAAGGACAAGCGCTCGGTCAGCGCCGCCTTTTCCAGGTATTGCTGACGCAGCGCCCCGTTGGCGGCGGCCAGCTCTCCAGTCAATGCCTCGACCTGGCCTTGAAGACTGGTATAGGCGGTGGAGAGTTCTTCGGATGCCTGGTTGAAAATCCGAAACGCCTCGGCCAGCCGTTGCGATTCCGGCTGGGATTCATGCTGAAATTCGGCTTCCCGTGGATTTTTTGCCATTACTTAAGAGCCTGTTTCAGAAGGATTCGATAATGGCAGATTAGTGTAATTGAGACAAGTTAGGCCGATAGATCGCTCTAAGCGCCGAAATACAGGCCAAACACACCTTTTTTTCTCGGACACGCCCTGGCCGGTCGATGCATAATCCGCCAAGTAGTGATAATGGGCTTGAAATATCGACCTCCTTAACCCGGATTTATAGAATATGGCCAGCGCAGCACAAACCGTCATACTCCCTTTCTCCTTAGAGATCTTGAGCAGTCTCAGTCCTATCCAGAAACTCGGCGCGCTGGTGACGTTGGCATTCGCCATCGCTCTGCTGGTCGGCGCCTGGATGTGGACCCGGAGCATCGATTACAGCGTTCTGTTTTCCAACATCTCGGAACGCGACGGCGGCCAGATCATCGTCTCCTTGCAGCAGATGAACGTTCCCTACAAGTTCTCCGAAGGAGGAGGGGCAATTCTCGTCCCAGCCGGGCTGGTACATGATGCCCGCCTCAAACTCGCCTCGCAGGGGCTCCCCAAAGGAGGACTGGTCGGCTTCGAGGTGATGGAGAACCAGAAGCTCGGCTCCAGCCAGTTTCTCGAACAAATCAATTACCAGCGCGCCTTGGAGGGCGAACTGGCGCGATCGATCCAGTCCTTGCAGGCAGTGCAAGGCGCGCGCGTACACTTGGCGATTCCCAAATCGTCGGCCTTCTTGCGCGACGAACAGAAACCCACCGCCTCGGTGGTGCTCAATCTACATCCTGGCCGGAGCCTCGAAGCCAGTCAAGTGGCGGGGATCGTCCATCTCGTCTCGTCGAGCGTGCCGCAACTCAACCCCGCCAGTATCAGCGTGATCGACCAGAACGGCAATCTGATCTCGCAGAATCAGGATTTGGCGCGCGATGCCGGCCTCGATCCGACCCAGCTTAAATATTTGCGCGAAGTGGAGACGAGCTATATCAAGCGTATCGAAGCCATCCTCGATCCGGTTGCGGGTACCGGCAATGTTCGCGCCCAGGTCACTGCCGATCTGGACTTCTCGCAGACCGAACAAACGGCGGAATCCTACAAGCCCAATCCTTCCCCTGAGGCCGCGATTCGCAGCCAGCAGTCCGCGGAGTCCGGCAGCACCACGCCCGGCGCCACCGGCGTGCCGGGCGCACTCTCCAACCAGCCACCCGTGCCCGCAACTGCGCCCAAAACCACACCCCCCCCCCCCCCTACCCCCCTGGCGCCCGGCCCCCCCCAACGGCCCCCCCACGGCCCCCACCCCCCCCCCCCCCCCCCCGGGCCCGGGGGGGGGCCCGGGGCGCCGCGCTACCGGTGAACAGCAACAGGAACATCACCACCAATTACGAACTGGACAAAACGATCAAGCACACCAAAGCGGGTGTCGGCACGATCAAGCGTCTCTCGGTGGCTGTGGTAGTGAATAACAAGAAAGGCCCGGTCGACAAGGATGGCAATGCCAAGTCCGTGCCTTTGTCCGCAGCGGAGATCGGGCAAATCAACGCTCTGGTGCGCCAGGCGATGGGCTATAATGAAACACGCGGAGATACGCTTAACATCGCAAATGTATCCTTCACCGTCAGCGAGAAGGAAGTCGTGCCGCCGACGCCTTTCTGGAAGGACCCTGAACTCCTGTCCTATATCCGCGAAGGCGCTAAATTCTTGCTGTTGCCGCTGTTTGCCTACCTCCTCTGGAGCAAGATGTTGAGGCCACTCATCGCAAACATTATGGACTCCTACGCCGCAGCGAAGAAAGCACGCGAACTTGAGCTGGAAGAAGCGGCCATTCCCAAAGTCAAGGAAATGGGTCGTGCGCAAAGAGGATTTGAGGCCAAGCTTGCCGGTGCCCGCGACTTGGCTAAACAGGAACCCAAGGTGGTCGCTGACGTGATCAGGGACTGGGTTGGCGTGAATGAGTGAAAGCGCCGATAAAGGCGTCGAGAAAGGCGCTTTGTTGCTGCTTTCCCTGGGCGGAGATGAAGCCGCTGAAGTCCTGAAGCACCTTGGCCCCAAAGAAGTGCAGAAACTCAGCCATGCCATGGCCAACCTCAAGACGATCCCGCGGGACAAAGTCGAGGCGGTTCTGGACGAGCTCGATCATGATACGGAAAGAGGTACGGCCTTTTCCGCCACCGAAGATCAAATTCGCACGATGCTGAACAAGGCGCTGGGCGATGATCGCGCCGCCAACTTGCTCGCGAAAATTCTGTCAGGCAGCGACACAGCCGGCATTGAAGGCCTGAAATGGATGGATGCCGCCACCGTTGCCGACATGATCCGCAACGAACACCCGCAGATCATCGCCACTATCCTGGTGCACCTCGAGTTCGACCAGGTCGGCGAAATTCTCAAATTATTCACCGAGCGCCTGCGCAACGACGTAGTGCTGCGCATCGCCACCCTCGAAGGCGTTCAGCCACAGGCACTGGCAGAGTTGAACGACGTGATGGCGCGGCTGCTGGCCAGCTCATCGAACGTCAAGAAAGCGGCGATGGGCGGTGTCCGTCATGCCGCCGAAATTCTCAACTTTGTCGGCCAGGCCACGGAAACCGCGGTGATCGACAGCGTCCGGGAGTATGATCCGGAACTGGCGCAAAAAATTCTCGACGAGATGTTCGTCTTCGAGAACCTGCTGGACGTCGACGACCGCGGCGTCCAGCTGTTGCTGCGCGAGATTCAGTCCGACTCGCTGATTGTGGCGTTGAAGGGGGCTTCAGAAGAACTACGCCAAAAGATCTTCAAAAACATGTCCTCGCGAGCTTCCGAAATGCTCAAGGAAGATCTGGAGGCGAAAGGACCGGTGCGCCTGTCCGAAGTTGAGTCCGAACAGAAGGAAATCCTCAAGATCGCACGCCGCTTATCCGATGAGGGGCAAATACAGCTCGGCGGCGGCGCCGAAGATGCTTACATCTGAGATCGATTCTCATGTCTTGCGCCGGTATTTTCATTGAGCGCCAAATCCTCGGGTTGCCTTGCCAGGGTTCCATGCGCTTCGAACTATTTTTACCTCCTCTTGCGGCATGACGCCGCATATAGGATTAAATTCAATGTCCTCAGATAACACCAGCAGCAAGCTCACCGCATGGGAACGCTGGGAAATGGCAAGCTTCGATGTGCCTGCAAAATCCAAGCAGGAAATCTCCGACGATCCGGAACTCAAGCCGCCGACCGCCGAAGAAATCGAGCAAATCTTCCAGCAAGCGCGTCAGACCGGACATGCCGCGGGCTTTGCCGAAGGTCAGGCGCTGGCGCGTGCCGATGGGACGCGCTTCGTCGCTCTGGCCACTCAGTTCGACATCGCACTCACCGAAATCGACCAGCAGGTGGCCGAAAATCTGCTCGCCCTCGCCCTCGATGTGGCTCGCCAGGTGGTGCGCCAGGCCATCGCCTGCAAACCTGAATTACTGCTCGAAACAGTCCGTGAAGCACTTTCGCAAATGCAACATCCGCACGCCACCATCCATTTGCATCCCGAGGATGCCTCGCTGGTACGATCCTATCTGGGCGACCAACTCGCCCATGCCGGCCACCGGATGCACGAGGATCGCCGAGTGGAACGCGGCGGATGTCTGATCGAGTCAGGCGGCAGCCAACTCGATGCCAGCTTGGCAACCCGTTGGCGGCGCACCGTTGAGAGCCTTGGAAGCAATGCCGAATGGCTTTTGCCGGCTTTGGCTGAAATCCCTGGGGCAACCAAAGAGGCTGGAGAAATCGCGCCTGATATCCCCGGAAAGGGCACCTAGATTGAACCCTTCGCCAATTTCGAACCCGCACCTCGCCAAGTGGAACAACTTCCTTGAAAACTGCCTTGAGCAAGTGGCGCATGCGGCGCCTTTCCTGTTTTCCGGACGCCTCACCAGGATCAACGGTCTGGTAATGGAAGCGGCCGGCATCAAGTTGCCGCTTGGCTCCGGCTGCTGTATCCAGGTGCCGGGTGGCGGTACGGTGGAAGCCGAGGTGGTCGGATTTTCCGGCGAAAAACTTTATATGATGCCCAGCGAGGATGTATACGGCCTGGCGCCTGGCGCCCAGGTGACGGCGCTCGAAACACCACCGCCGATGCCGCGCGCCGGTAAACGCCAGCCATTTGTACGCCGCACCATCGACCGGGCCAAGCATGTACCGGTTGGCGCTGCCCTGCTCGGTCGTGTGCTTGACGGCAACGGCCGACCGCTGGACGGCTTGGGTCCGTTGGATACCAAGCAGTCACGTTCACTCCAGAGCCGCCCAGTGAATCCATTGTCCCGCGCGCCTATTACGCGCAGCATGGATGTCGGCATCCGCGCCATCAATGCCCTGCTCACCGTTGGGCGGGGGCAGCGACTGGGTCTGTTCTCCGGCTCCGGGGTTGGCAAGAGCATGCTGCTGGGCATGATGGCGCGCTACACGGAAGCCGAAGTGATTGTTGTCGGATTAATCGGGGAGCGCGGCCGCGAAGTCAAGGAATTCATCGAACAGATCCTCGGCAAGGAAGGACTGCGCCGCTCCGTGGTCGTCGCAGCGCCTGCCGATACCAGCCCGCTGATGCGTTTGCAGGGCGCCTCTTATGCCACTGCAATCGCCGAAAACTTTCGCGACCAGGGCCGACATGTGCTGCTGATCATGGACTCTTTGACGCGCTTTGCCATGGCCCAGCGCGAAATCGCCCTGGCCATCGGCGAGCCGCCGGTGACGCGCGGCTATCCGCCCTCGGTGTTCGCGCGCCTGCCGCAGTTGGTCGAACGCGCCGGCAACGGCGCCGATGGGGGCGGCTCGGTCACAGCCTTTTATACCGTGCTGGCTGAAGGCGATGACCAGCAAGACCCGATCGCCGACGCGGCGCGTGCGATCCTCGACGGTCATATCGTGCTGTCGCGCCACTTGGCGGATGCCGGCCATTATCCGGCAATCGATATCGAGCAATCGATCTCGCGCGCCATGACCAACCTGATCCAGCCGGCTCACCTGGAGCAGGTTCGCCGCTTCAAACAACTCTATTCGCGCTTCCAGCGTTCGCGCGACCTGATCTCGGTCGGCGCCTATGCCGCTGGCTCCGATCCCGTGCTGGATCAGGCGATCGCCTTGCAGCCGATGATGGAGAGATTCATGCAGCAGGATTTGCACGAACGCGCAAATTACGCCGACAGTCTCGCTAAACTCAACCAGTTATTCATGTCGGCAGCGTAGAATCACGCACACTGGTTTTTCTTGACACGCATCGTGGCCAAACCCTTTCCGCTGCAAACCCTGCTCGAATTGTCGCAACTCCGCATGGACGACGCAGCGCGCCAGCTTGGCCAGCTGTTGGCCGGCGAGCAGAAAGCCGGCGAACGGCTGATCCTGCTCCAGCAATACCGCGCCGAATATCATGAGCGCTTCGTGCTTGCCTTGCGGGGCGGTATCGGACGCGACGCCTGGAACAATTTTCAGGCCTTTCTCAGCAGACTTGACGATGCCATCGCGCAAGCCGAGGCAATGGTCGCCCAATCCAGGCAACGTACCGCCGCAGGCCAGCGCGAATGGGTAGATAAGCGTGGCCGCGTGCAAGCCTTTGACACACTCTCCCAACGTCACCATGACCGCGTACAGACCGCCGAAAACCGCCAGGAACAGAAAGCCCAGGATGAGCACGCAGCGCGTAACCATCCAGAGCGGGAAGAGGAGGACTAAGGACTCGGCGCCAGCTGCTGGCACGTTGCTTGCTGTAAGACGAGCGTTAGGCAGGCAAATCC
>CAYHXK010000034.1:8626-13270 GCA_964360125.1 uncultured Sterolibacterium sp. | reverse complement strand
AGGTCGCGGATCTCGCCGATCATGATGACATCGGGATCCTGGCGGAGGATAGAGCGCAAGGCTTTGGCGAAGTCCAGGCCGATGCGCGGATTGACCTGGGCCTGGCCGATGGCGGGGAGGTCGTACTCGACCGGGTCCTCGACCGTCATGATGTTCAGTTCGCTTGAGTCGAGGCGCGCCAGCGAGGCATACAGCGTGGTGGTCTTGCCCGAGCCGGTCGGGCCGGTGACCAGGAAAATGCCATGGGGATGGTGGATGAGCCGGTCGGTGCGCTGCAGGGTGTCGGCGGCCATGCCCAGCACATCCAGGTCGAGGCGGGCCGGATCCTTGTCGAGCAGGCGCAGCACGATGCGCTCGCCGTGGCTGGTGGAAATCGTCGACACCCGCACGTCGATCGGCTTGCCGGCGATGCGCACGGTGATGCGGCCGTCCTGCGGCATGCGCTTTTCGGCGATGTCGAGCTGCGCCATGATCTTGATGCGCGAAGCCATCGCCGCATGCAGCGCGCGATGCGGGCGGATCACGTCGCGCAGCACGCCGTCGATGCGAAAGCGCACGGTGGAGTGCTGCTCGAAGGCCTCGACATGGATGTCGGAGGCGCCTTCGCGCACCGCCTGGGTGAACAAGGCGTTGATCATGCGGATGATCGGGGCGTCGTCCTCGCTTTCGAGCAGGTCCTCGATCGGCGGCAATTCCTGCACCAGACGGCTCAGGTCCATCTCCTGGCCGATGTCGTCGGCGACTTCGGCGGCGGTCTGGTCGGCGCGGCTATAGGCCTCCGCCAACTTGTGCTCGAAGCTGGCCGTAGTGCATGGCAACAGACGCAAGGGCAGGGCAAGGGTACGGCGGATTTCGGCGATTCCCGCCACTGCCGCGCCGTCGCGGACGAAGATTTCCGCCGCATCGTCTGCGCATGCGCCAAGAATAACGCCGTGAGCCTTGGCGAAGGCGTAAGGCAGACGGGCTGGATGAACCACCGGCTGGGTCATTTTGAGCTGGGTTGCGCGGCGGCAGCCGGGGCGGAATAGGGCGCGGTAGTACCCGGGGGGACAAGGAGTGGCGGCAGGACCGGCACCGCTGTTTCGTCCCGCATCAGGCGCGCGCTGTCAGCGCTCTTGCGCTGTTCGCCGATGACATAGTCGTAACGGTCGGCAGTGATCGACTGGTAGCGGGCGGCGTCGCGGATAATCTGCGGCCGCAGGAACACCATCAGGTTGGTCTTGGAGCGCTTGCGGGTTTCGTAACGGAACAGGGCGCCGAGCAGCGGGATGTCGCCGAGCAGCGGCACCTTGTCTTCGCCCATGCCAAAGTTATCCTGGATGAGTCCGCCGATCACGATGGTGCTGCCATCGTCGACGACGACCGCCGTTTCGATAGAGCGTTTGTTGGTGCTCGGCCCCGCGGTGTTGGACAAGGTATTTTCCTGAACGCTGGAGGCTTCCTGGTAGATTTGCAGGCGCACCGTGCCGCCTTCCGAAATTTGCGGCTTGATCTTGAGGGTCAGGCCGACATCCTTGCGGTCATAGGTCTGGAAAGGCGTGGCCGTCGCGGCATTGCCCGTCTGCGCATACTGCCCGGTGATGAAAGGCACGTTGCTGCCGATAACGATCCGGGCCTCCTCATTGTCGAGCGTCAGCAGGTTGGGCGTGGAAAGGATATTGGCATTCGCATCGTTCTCCAGCGCCCGCGCCAGTACTCCGAGGCCGGCTTTGCCGGAAAAGATGCCGAGGTTGAGTCCCGGCGCAAGCCCAAGCGATCCTGAGGTGCCTGCCTTGGCGATGCCCTCGATGACGCCGATGATATTTTGGCCGCCAGTGCCGAAATTGGTGCCGCCGAGGACATTCGCACTCTTCCCCTGTGCGCTGCCGCCGGCCAGCCACTGGATGCCGAGTTCGCTGGCCCGATCCGAAGTGAGTTCGACGATCAGTGCCTCGACCAGCACCTGGGCGCGGCGTTTGTCGAGCATGTCGATGATGCGGCGGAGATTGTTATAGACCGGTTCCGGCGCCGTAATGATGAGTGCATTATTGGTCTGATCGGCCTGTATAAAGCCGGAACCGCCGGTGGCCCCTGTGGGGGCGGTGGCAACCGTTGCCGCTGGGTTCGTGGCGACAGACGCCGGCTGGCCGGTGGAACCGGCAGAGAGCGGGGTCATCCCCGCTGGCGAGGAAATTTCCCCGCTTACGATGGATCGCAGGGTCTGGGCGATCCTGGTGGCCTCGGCATTTTTCAGGTAGATCACGTGGATATTGCCGGCAGTGGCGGTGGGTTGGTCGAGCGAATTGATCAGAGCGCGGATATTTGCGAGTTTGCCGGGATTTTCGGAGCGCACGATCAGGCCGTTGCTGCGGGTGTCGGCCAGTATGCTGACGCGTTGGCTATTGTCGGTGCCTGGCCCCCCAACGCCTGCGCCCTCGCCATAGAGACGGCTCAAGGTGTTCGCCATGTCGATCGCCGAGGCATGGCGGAGGGGGATCAACTGCGGCTCTTCGCCGTAGGGTATGTCCAGCGCCTCGATAATTTTTTCCAGCCGCCCCAAATTGTCGGCGTAGTCGCTGATGACCAGGCTGTTGTTGTTCAGGTTGGCGTTGATCGGATTGTTCGGTGCGATCAACGGGCGCAGCACCAGCACCATTTGCGCAGCGGATTCATAGCGCAAAGGGAATACCTTGGTCAGCATCTGGTCGCCGGTCGGACCGCCGGCGCCCTTGCGCGTCGGACCTGCCTGCGTCTTGGCATCGGCTTCCGGCACGATCCTGACCACGCCATTGCTCTCGACCGCCGTGAAACCCTGCATGCGCAGCGCAGATAGCAGAAAATGATAAGCGAGGGATTGGGGAACCGGTTTTCCGGAAACGACATTGACGATGCCCTTCACGCGGGGATCGATCAAGAAGGTTTTGCCGGTGATCTGGGAAACGGCTTTTGTCACCGATTCGATGTCGGCATTGACGAAATTCAACGTGACTTTCGCTTCCTCGGCGCCGGCCGGCTGGAACACGTTGGTTGACATCAGAGCGACCAGACAGAGAGCCATAAACTTGGCGTGCGGCCGCATAAACAAGAAAGGCCGTTGTAGGATCAGGTGTAGAGGCATGATGTGCTTTCCGTCAAGATTTGCCGCGCTCGGGCAAGGTCAGTAACTGGGTACGTCCGCCACGCAGCAATTCGACTTGTCGCGGCAGGACACGCTGCAGGATGACGCCAGGGGCAACTTCCTCCCCTTCGCGGACGATCTGCGGCGACTTGCCTTCTATCGCCAGCAAGGCGAACGCCCGTTCGCCCTGGTGTTGTGCCGCGATAGTGCCGCTCAGGCGGATATCGACAGGGGCACTGGCAATGGCGGTGGCGCTAAGGGCAGCCCCGAACAAGTGGCGGGAGGCGATGGATTGGGTTGCCGTCTGCGGGTCGGTTTCCATCTGCGGAGATGGGCGCGTCGATTGCGGCGCTGTCAATGACCAGAAGATACTGGCGCCCAGCCAGGCCATCACTGCGAGCATGATGAGCGCTGCAAGCCTGCCGATCCAGGGAATCAGGGAGGCTGACGAGAGCATGGCGGACAAGGGCCTGACTATCATCGTATGAGTTCAGTGCAAACGTCAGGTCCTGCCGTGGTTTATAAGCAAAAGCATATTGTTGTTGATTGCAACAGAAACTTCCGCATGCCATTCTAGTAGTTTTAAATGGAACTGCAATGAATTCTAGCATTGTGCCGGGTGTTCTCCCTGCGACTTACGTACGAAGTGCAATGTGACGATTGCGCGTCGAATGTGCGGAGAACCGCGCTGTGATCTTCAGCGATGTGCAATCATTGCAGCGCCGCCGCGAGGCGAGGACTTCCGGTGGCAACAGCGAATGGCTGCGGAAATCGCTGGCAAATCGCGAGTGACGCATGCCATACCAAGGGTGGGGTCGAGTAAAATCGCGTCATGAAGCTGATCGCCATGGAAACTTCCACCCGCCGCCTGTCCGTTGCGCTTTGGCTTGATGGCGGGCTTTTCGAGCGCAACGAGGATGTCCCCAAAGGCGGATCGGAGTTGTTGCTGCCTTGGGTAAGCCAGCTGCTGGACGAGGCTGGCGTGGCGCTCGCTGAGATTGACGGCATTGCCTTCGGCGCCGGACCAGGGGGGTTCACCGGATTGCGCCTGGCCTGTGGAGTCGCGCAAGGACTGGCCTTCGGCCTGGATTTGCCGGTACTCGGCGTATCATCGCTGGAAGCTCTGGCTCTGGCTGCATACGCGGGCGGTACGGAGAGAATGCTTGCCAGTATGGATGCACGGATGAACGAGGTGTATTACGCCGCTTATCTGATCCATGATGGAGCGACGCAGACGCTGCTGGCGCCGACGGTGGCTTCCCCGCAAGGCGTGCGAGCACCACAAGGACAGGAGGGCACAGGATGGATCGGTTGCGGCAGCGGATTTGTGGTCTATCCAGACATGCTCAAGGCCAGTGTGGTTGAAATGCGCGCGGATTCCTGGCCGACTGCCGCCTCCGTGGCGCGTCTTGCGGCCCCGCGTCTGGCGCGCGGCGAAGGGGTCGATGCCGGACTGGCGGCCCCGCTCTATGTGCGCGACAAGGTGGCGCTGACCACGGCCGAGCGTTTGGCCCGCGGGGGACTGAAATGACGGCCTTACCCGTGCA